>DJMM01000080.1 GCA_002435365.1 Ignavibacteriales bacterium UBA6490 | reverse complement strand
CCATCTGCAGCGACCGCCTGGATGCTGTAGAAGTAAACACCTGAAGAAAGGTTTTTAACTGATGAAGTTGTGCTGAATTCGATTTCGTAAACACCAGCAGTTTGATCTGTGTTCACAAGTTCTTTAACGAGTTCACCAGAAATACTGTAAATCTGAACTTTAACCTTACTGTCAACCGGCAGACTATAGCTGAATTTGGTTGCAGGGTTAAATGGATTAGGATAGTTCTGGCTGATCTGGTAAGAAGCTGGTCCTTCAAGTTCAACTTCAACTTCTTTTGAATACTTGTAAGTACCGTCCAGGTCGATTTGTTTCAGCCTGTATGTAACTGTGCCGGTATACTGATTTAATTTATCAGTATAAGCATAGTTTTTAACTTCAGTAGTTGTTCCGGCACCGCTTACGAAAGCGATTTTGACAAATGAGTTTCCGATCTTTCTTTCAACATCGAACCCTCTGTTATTCTTTTCAGTCGAAGTTTGCCAGTTAAGAACAACAACATTACCGCTGGCTTCAGCAGTAAAGGAAGTCATCTGAACCGGTATATAGCCTCCGATTGCAAGGATTGATTTTGTCAATACATCGATTGCAAACTTTGTGTTATGCATACCACCAGAACCATCGTAGGCAATAACCTGGTAGTTGTAGTAAGCTTTTCTCTGATTAAGGCTTGTAATCATTGTATAATCGATTGAATCGATGCTTACAGGAGGCAGCCATATTCTTAACAATCTTTCAAGACCGGCAACTTCCTGTCTGACGCTTTCGATTGTTCCGTCACCGTCGTAATCAAAAACAGCCTCAAAAGCTTCGAAGCTTGATTTCGGACCGTGGCATGATGTACATGCAGTGGTATGATCATATCCCGTTTCTTCATTATGAAGCTTAAAGGTATGTCCACCGACTTTATCACGGTTAGGTGTACCGGTATCAGCAGTAGCGACCATATGACAGGTTACACAGGCATCCTGCACTGCATACTTATGTGAACCGCTGATAAACGGAGTTCCGAAATCAACGGCATTGTCGCCTAATAAGTTATCAGTCTGTACTGAATGATGAGGTCCCCAGTGGCTCGATAATGTACCGCTTGGTGCATAGGTTACAGCATTTCTTCTTGATTTATGACAGTTCATACATGTCTGTCCCACACCACCTAAGGTATACTGAACACCGTTACCCAGTGTGTCAGATCCGGCAGGTGTAAATCTTAAGGATGCTGTATTGGTATTGCCGTGAGGATCGTGGCAAGCCTGGCAGGTTATTGCAACATGATCTGCTGCAAGCATTCCTGTAGTATTGGTTGTTAAGCCTTTTGTGAAGTTAACATAACCCACTGCATCGTGGCAGCGTATACAATTTCCGAGACTGTTATTCTGGCTTGAGGCACCCTGTGAAAATGAACTTGACCAGATGGCTTCAGCATGAGCTGAGTGTTCATATTCAGAATATTTATTGTGTCTCCAGGGCTCGTCATGACATTGTGCGCAAACGCCTGCTTCTAGTTCAATATCAATTTTTGCAGTGCTTCCACCTAATGTATGTTCACTTCCGGCACCATGACAGTTTTCACAGCCAATGGTAGCATGGTTAACTAATCCTGGGTACTGAGTTTTCAAAGTATCCCATTTTCCTGGATTGGACGGTGCCTGCCAAACCCATCCCAATGCTGCAGCTTTATCGTCAAAACCATTGTTTGCAGCAACAACATTGTGATCATATCCGGTAGTATGGCATTTCATACAGCTTGTGCTGTAGTGAGTAGATGTATTTATCTGCTCCTTGAATATGGTAGCGTGGCCTGAGACTTTCCATCTGTCAAAAATGGCAGCAAAAGCCGGCATAGCGCCATGGCAGGACATACACTGAGGATATACAGCTGCTACACCATCAAAATTACCTACTCCAACGTAGTCAGAGGAGATAATATTCTTGGTTGTATCATGTGAACCTGAAGCTGTTGTAATTGTTAATCCAACAGTATAAGTACCTTTGACATCGGGCTTGAAATATACCCAAGTGCCAAATTGAGTAAGCGTGGCATTGGAACCGGCAGGTTTAACAGGTAGTGTGAAAACTGCGGTGAGTATCGGATCCGAACCACCAATATTTTTGGGAGATAAATAAACATATGTTTNNTGTTTGGTTAGCTACAACATCCAATCCAGGCGAAACGGAGTTGGTAGTTAACCCTAGTGTTGTTAAACTATGCGGCGTAACGGGTTCATTTACTATTTTTGCCCTCGTCTGAGCTTCCGCAACGGTAAACAACAGTAAGCATATTATTGCTAAATGTATAAAGTATTTCATTAAGAGTTACTCCAAATGTTTATAATTATAACGTTACGGAACGATTCATCAAATATTATTCCGAAAAAATAGAATAACTTAATTTAATATTTCAACACAATAACTATATTTATAAATATAGTTCTTCTATATAAGAATTATTCTAAGCGTCTTTTCAAAATCAGGAATAAATAATAGTAATATATGAATCAACTAAAAAGAATGGTGTAATTCGTAAATTTCTTTCAATGAGTGAAGATAGCAGGGATCAGGTATTTTGATAGAGTTAACGAAAGATTTGCTTCTTAACAAACAATTATCAGTCGCTCTTTGGCCGGTTTCGACGCACAATTCTATTTCTTCAATTTTATCCGGGTTATAAAACTGATTAAATACCACCGAATGCTGTTTCATTATTTTTCCCCACAGCGGAGCACAGACAGATCCTCCATACTGAAAACCTCCGGTAAGTTTTTGTTTGGGTGAATCGTATCCCATCCAGATTGCAGTAGATAGTTCGGGGGTATATCCTACAAACCACACATCTGTGGAGTTTTGTGTCGTTCCGGTTTTACCGGCAGCGGGTCCCTTAAAATATTTTCTTATAACCGATGCAGTCCCTGAATCGATAACCGTTTGCAATATAGATGTAATCAAATAACAATCTGCTGAATCAATTACATAAATTCTATTTCCGCTCGAACTATATATTAAACTTCCATCCTGACCCTCAATCTTTAAAATTGATACCGGATCTGCATAAGTTCCATATGAAGCGAATACCGCGTATCCTTCAGCCATTTCTATAGGTGAGACCTCAGCAGTACCCAAAGCTATGGAGGGATAAGGGGGAATATATGATTTTATGCCGCATCTTTCTGCAAATGAGACAACCGAATCCGGATTAATAATTTTTGTAATGGCATATGCGGCCGCAAGATTTACCGAGTGCTGAACTGCAGTAATCATGGGTATGAATTTTCCGGAATAGCTGTCGTCTGAATTATTGGGACTCCACTCCGTAGGTTTTCCCTTATCAACAACAATCGGGGAGTCCAGCAGGGGGGTAGCTGTTGTAAAACCATCCTCAATCATCGAGCCATACAGGAAAGCTTTAAATGATGAACCGGGCTGTCTTTTGATTTGTACTGCACGATTCAAACCCCGGGCATCAGCCTCCGGATTTCCACCGATCATTGCTTTAATAAATCCGGTTGACGGCTCAACCGAAACAAATCCAATCTGGAGTGTTTTCATCTTTTCAGGAAGGTTGTCCCATTGCTGACGGATATTATTCTCTGAAATTTCCTGCAACGAGTAATCAAGTGTTGTGGTTATTTTCAACTGGTCTGCCGAAAGCTTTAAACCTTTCTCCTTTAAAATTTCAACTGCTTCTTTTCTTACATATTCCAGGAAATGTCTTCCTGTGTTTTGTCTGAGATTAATATTTAGAGGAATGTTTCTCAGCCGGTTATACTCTTTTTCTGATAGTTTTCCAACTTCAATCAGGTTATGCAGTACTTCATTCCTCCTGCTCAATAATTTATCAGGTTTTCTTTCAGCATCGTATCCTGACGGTGACTGCAGTAAACCTACCAATACCGCACTTTCTGCTAAATCAAGTTTATCGGGTGTTTTTTGGAAATATTCCTGGGCAGCAGCCCAAATGCCGTATGCACCTCTTCCGAAATATACAGTATTTAAATAGAGCAGAAGGATCTGATCTTTGGTGAAATGTGCTTCAAGCTTTTTGGCAAGCTCAATTTCATTGATTTTCCTTCCGATGGACCGCTCATGACTTAGAAATAAATTCCTGGCAAGCTGCATAGTGAGTGTGCTGCCGCCCTGTGTGCTCCCGGTGATGGTTTTTAATATTCCCCTTATTAAACCTTTAACGGATACACCATCGTGGTTGTAGAAATCACGGTCCTCAGTTGCAATCAATGACCACAATACGTATTTGGATACTTCTGATGTGCTTTTAAGCTGCACCCGCCGCTGGTTACCGAAATAACCGATAACTTTTCCATCTGCTGATACTGCATAAGAAGCATAATCAAGATGAACTGGCGGAAGTTCCTGCGAGAGGAGAGAGGCTGCCGAAAATAAAATTATGATGATAAAAATTAAAGCAGATTTCATCTGGATATAAAAAAAGCTGCCTTTAAGAGGGCAGCTTTATTAAAACTAATACTGAAATTTCCTCTTAGATTTTGTAGCATAATCATAAACCATTGCACTTGCAACGAATATCGAGGAGTATGTACCGATAATTATACCGAAAAATAGTGTGAATGCAAATGCCCTTAAAACCTCGCCACCAAAAATTAGCAGTACAACAAGTGTCAATAAGGTGGTACCTCCTGTAAGTACCGTACGACTCATCGTTCTGTTGATGCTCATATTAATAATTTCCTTAAGGGGAAGAGATTTATGTACCTTCAGATTCTCGCGCACCCTGTCGAATACAATAACACTATCATTGATTGAATATCCTACCAGTGTGAGGAAGGCTGCCACTATGGTCAGATCAATCTCAAGATTCAATCCGGGAACCACATTGTATAGTGCTGCAAATAATCCAATTGTAATAAGAACATCATGAAAAAGGGCGACCACGGCACCTAATGCAAATATGAACTTGAATCTGAAAGCCAGATAAATCAATATTACAAGCAGGGAAAGGAAAATTGCGACGGCAGCATCACGTTTAAGTTCAGCACCTACTTTTGGTCCTACCTGGTCTTCCCTTAATACCTTAAAGGTATTGTCGGGCATTTTTTCTTCAAGATTTTCCTTCAGCCAGTCAGAAATACCTACACTTACAATCATTTGTCTGTTTTCAAAATCATCGGTGGCCCTGGATGCCTGGAATCCGGCATTGTTAAGCTCATTGATCATAATGTTTGTTGTGTCCCTGTTCGGGAAAGAGTAAGTGACCGTACCAAGAGTTGAATCGGTAATTGTTCTGGGAATGTTTGGTAATGCTGAGTCAATTATTTGTTCAATTTTGCTGACAATAAGCGGGAATACCGGTTCGGGAATATTCTGCAGTTCGGTTCTCAGCAGTATACCGGTCCCGGTTCCGAAAGTTTTAACTTCGACGTTACCAAGGCCAATATTTTCAACATAACCTCTGATCTTTGCAATATTAACCGGTTTTTCAAAATCAAGCACTATTTCAGAACCGCCCTTGAAATCAATTCCAAATTCAAGCCCTCTGAATGATACATTCACCAAACCAATAAGAAAAAGTATACTTGATAAGATATAGAAGAATTTTCTTTTTCCCATGAAATCTATATTTAGATTATGAAAAATACGCATTTATAAAACCGCTCCTTTTTAACCGATTGTTATTTTGTAGCCTTTGGCAACCATTATATCAAGAATTACTCTGGACATTACCAGTGCGCCGAACAAGCTTGTTGCAATACCAATCATCAGTGTAAGTGCAAAACCCTGCACCGGTCCCGTTCCGAATTGGTATAAAATTATTCCTGTAAAGAATGTTGTTATATTTGAATCGAATATGGCTGAATAAGCTTTCTTGAAACCGGCATCTATTGATGCTTTTACAGTTTTACCCGTTGCCATTTCTTCCCTGATTCTTTCAAAAATCAGAACGTTTGAGTCGACCGCCATTCCAATTGTTAGAATTATACCTGCAATACCCGGCAATGTTAGAGTTGCTCCGAAACCGGCAAGTACTGCCAGAATAATTAATATTACAAATATTAATACAGTGGAAGCGACGCTTCCGGAACGTCTGTAATAGAATATCATAAATAAACCGACAATAAGGTACCCGATTAAAGCGGAGCTTAATCCCTTGTTTACAGAATCCTGCCCTAAAGACGGACCAACAGATCTTTCTTCAATAATATCTACAGGTGCAGGGAGGGCTCCTGCCTTCAGAACAATCTCAAGAAGTTTTGCTTCTTCAAGATCAGCCATTCCTTCAATCTGGGATCTTCCGCCCGGAATTTTCCCTCTTACCACTGGCGCCGAGAAAACCACACCATCAAGGATAATGGCGATTCGTTTGTTTACGTTTGCTCCGGTTATCCTGGCCCATTCTGTTGCCCCTTCAGCATTCATTTCCATGCTTACTATAGGAGAGGATGTACTCGGATCAATATTTGCCCGTGCGTCTACAATAACTCCGCCTGTGAGTTCAGGATTTTTATTAACAAGATAAAGCATATAAACATCTTTTCCATCCTGTACTGCTACCGGCTTTGCTGAAAATACAAATTCGACATTATTAGGAATCTGGCTGGATATATCAGGGCGGTTTATAAGATATTGAAGTTTATCCTTATTATCATCAAGTACATAAGCATCCGCAACACTTGATTCCGGATTTATCATTGCCAGTGAAAAGAAAGGGTGCTCTTTTGCAAAACGCTCTGCAGTCATTGTAGTGTCGGTGCTGGTTGTATCGGACCGGGCTAATAGTGAATCAGTTTTGCCGTTAAGAGTATCATCAAGATTTTTGCCTGCTAAAGCGTTATCAACTTTCTGCATAACACCAATTGCAAATTCCGGATCTTTAACAAGACGGAACTCCAGAAGAGCTGTTCCCTGCAAAAGTCTTTTTGCTTCATCCTCTCTGGCAATACCGGGAAGTTCAACAATAAGTCTTCTTGACCCCTGCCTCTGAATGCTCGGTTCAGAAACACCGTACTGATCAACCCTGTTTCTTATAATTTCCATCGCCCGGGCAACCGCATCTTCTGCATCAGTTTTAAGAGTGGAGATGATATCATTATCATCTTCCCTTACCGTGCCGAAATATCTGCTTAATCTTATTCCCCTTTCAGAAAGTTTCCTGGCCACAATATCAACAACAGATTCATTGGATAATGCAGCCTCAGCCTCAGATTCCGATAAAACTTTTTTAAATACATCATCCGGGGATTTGACAAGTTTCTCAAGAAGCTTGGCAGTATTAACCTCAAGAACAACCCGCATTCCACCCTGAAGATCAAGGCCGAGCTTTATTCTATCCTGCCTTGCTTCTGAAAAGGACTGATCGGAAGTACGGATACTGTCACGGAGAAGTTTTAGCCTGGCGTTCAGTTCATCACGGGTAATGCTTGTATTTTCAGATAGTAACTGCGTTTTCTTCTGAGTCAGGATTTCTTCAATTTCCTGGTTGTTTTTGTAATCCTGGTATGTCGGGTAGAGAAAATAAAGGCTCACACCAACAACTGCCACGATTAATATAAGTCGAAATCTGAATTCTTTCATATTAAACTTTATGATTTGTACGGTATTGTTTTGAAAAAAAAATATCTTTCAAAATTACTTCATAAGAGGTATAAAGTCAATAAATTTCGGGTTCCATTGATTTAATTTTTGTGATACTTGTGCGGAAATGTTGCTTTTGGTTAGGATATTTGCCTAATAATGCGACATGAAAAGACGGGGTTAAAAATTCAGGTTATTTCAGCTGCCCAAACCCGAAATAATTTTCTTTACAAGATTCTCAAATCTGGTGCTGATCAAGGCCGCGGTTTCAATAACTTCTTCATGATTGAGCTTTTGCCCTGTAATACCGGAGCCGTAGTTGGTGATGCATGAAATAATAGAAGTGTTGATGCCCAAATATGCTGAATATATGGCCTCGTGTACAGTCGACATGCCGACAGCATCCGCACCGAAAATGTTAGCCATCCTTACTTCAGCTGGTGTTTCGTAAGATGGTCCCTTGTTGTACCAGTAAACACCTTCCCGGAGACTGATACTTTCATCATCAGCAGCTTTCCTTATTAATGAATTTAATTCCGGGGACGGGAACCGCAGCATACCGTCTTTACCCTCAGGAGAAGCAAGCCCGGTAAGTTCAGTCAGTTCTTTTTTAATATTAATTCCGTTAACCGATGAAACAAGCATAAGATCACCCGGTTTATAACCGGGATTGGAGCTTCCCGCAGCATTTGTTATGAGTAGTTTCCTGCAACCCAGTTTGTATGTTATAAACACAGGCAGTACACACTGGCTTAAGGTATAGCCTTCGTAGAAGTGAAATCTGCCTTTGAAAATTATAATTTTTTTCCCGGAATACTCCCCGAAATAGATTTTTCCGGAATGTCCCTCAACGGTGGATAAAGGGTAACCAGGAATCTCTCCGGAGTTTAATTCCGCTACTATCGTTATTCTTTCGGCAAAATTTCCGAGTCCGCTTCCAAGAATGATTGACAGTTCCGGAATAAAAGGAGCTTTATTTTCAATATATCGAAGTAAATCCTGATACTTTGCGTTAAGATTAACCATCAAAATAAAATTCCAGCAAGTGTTGCAGTCATTAATGTTGCCAATGTACCTCCGATAACAGCTTTTAATCCCAGTTTTGCAATATCTCCACGTCTTTCCGGTGCCATCGGACTTATTCCGCCGATCTGAATTGCAATAGAGCTAAAATTCGCAAATCCGCATAAAGCATATGTAGCCATCAGCACAGCCTTAGGTGAAGTAAGAGTTTCGGCACTTATCATTTTACCCATTTCAAGGTAAGCAACAAATTCATTCAGAACAACCTTTGTACCTATTAAGCTTCCGAACTGAAGAGAGTCCTGCCAGGGGACACCAATGCCAGCAGCTAGATACCGAAGAACCCATCCGATTATAAGCTGAAAGTTTAATGGCTGACCGTATATTGCAACAAGCGACGGATTCCAGCCAGTTATGTCGCCCAAAGCCTGAAGCAAATAATTAATCAAAGCAATTAAGGCTATAAAGGCAATCAGCATGGCACCCACGTTTAAAGAAAGCCATAAACCATCACCAGCTCCGCCTGCGGCTGCTTCTATAACGTTTGATGCATTCTTTTCAACCTTAATTTTTACGGTACCTTTGGTAAGCGGTTCTCCTGTTTCCGGGAAAATAATTTTTGAGATGAGCATTGCCGCCGGCGCTGCCATAACGCTTGCACCCAGAAGATGAGTAGCGAAAAGATGCTGGGCTTCGGCAAGCGGAATATTCATTTCGGCCGCATAGGAAGAACCAAGTATCTGAATATACGCTGCCATTACGCCACCTGCAATAGTAGCCATACCGCCGACCATTATTGTAAGAATTTCACTGTTCGTCATCCCTTTGATAAACGGTTTTATCATCAGCGGGGCTTCTGTCTGTCCAACAAATATATTGGCAGTGCAGGAAAGGGACTCGGCGCCGCTGGTGCCCATAATTTTTGCCATAACCCATGCCATTCCCTGTACAACTCTCTGCATAATTCCCAAATAATACATGATGGACATCAGACTGGCAAAGAAAATTATTGTCGGCAGTACCTGGAAGGCGAAAAACATTCCGAGACTTCCTTCATTACCGGGACCCAGTGCCAGCGACCCGAACACAAATTGTGCTCCTTCTGAAGTAAAGTTCAGCACCAGTACAAAAAATCCGCTGACCCAATGAAAAAAATCCTTCGGCCAGCCAAGCACGAAAAAGAAATTTCTGAGATTATCTCCCTTGATTATAAGGATAGCGAAGACTATCTGCAAAAGCAGTCCGCCCCCTACCAGCTTCCAATTTATATTTTTTTTATTATTGGAAAGTAGAAAGGCGATTCCAAGAAGAAGGATTAATCCGCCGATCCCTTTAAGTAATTCAATGAAATCCATTAAGTATCTCCTAATTTTCAGCTGGAATATAGTGACATCTGCGGCAACGGGCTTCATAAATATCTGCGGCACCAACCACTACACGGTCAACAGAAACAATTTTTCGCTGTGTTTTGTCTGCCGGGTTTCCGCATGATACGCAGATAGCGAGCGTTTTTGTAATGTATTCTGCAATTGCCAGAAGCTGCGGCATAGGCTCGAAAGGTATACCCTTGTAATCCTGGTCGAGACCGGCAACTATAATCCTTTTTCCTTCATTTGCCAGATTATTGCAAACATCAACTATGGAAAGAGAAAAAAACTGCGCTTCATCAATTCCGATTACTTTTGCCGTACCCGACAATTTTAATACATCATTAATATCTGAAATAACTATTGAAGGAAGTGATTGATCGCTGTGGGAAACAATAGCATCGTTTTTATACCTTTTATCAATAAGCGGTTTGAATATTTTAACTTCCTGTTTTGCAATTTGTGCTCTCCGCAGGCGGCGGATAAGTTCTTCAGTTTTACCGCTGAACATACAGCCGGCAATTACTTCTATCCATCCGACATCTTGAGGGAGGGAATGTGGTGCTAATTCGTTCATAGTACTAATAATTTAATTTTATTTAATATTTTCATCACCGAAGGCAAGCGGAAGGAGTTCCGATGTCTTAACAATCTTTAATTCATTATCCAGGTTTACCATAATAATGTCAATATCACCGCAAAGGTCGTGTATTACCTGTCTGCAGGATCCGCAGGGAGGGCAGTAACCGTCGAAATCACTGGCGATTGCCAGTGCTGAAAATTTTCTTTCCCCCTCAGATAAAGCTTTAAAAATCGCGGTTCTTTCACCGCATATTGAGAGGCTGTAGGAACTCGATTCAATGTTGGAGCCTGTATATATTTTACCCTCTGCCGTCAGCAGGGCTGTACCGACGTGAAACCCGGAATAGGTGGGAAGCGCATTCTTTTTTGCCTGAACAGCCTTTTCTGCAAGTTTGGTATAGTCCATCATATTTTTTTTGTCCAAAGTTAGATGTAAATAAAAATTAAAACAAGTAGTACCGGCGTTTTGAATAATTTTGTATACAGATGGTATTCTGATCCCGGTCTAACCTGATTCTAACCCGGGTCTAATCCCATTCTGATCTGATTATTTTGAGGTTAGGATCAGTTTAGGTTTGGGTTGGAACCGCATCAGATTTTCATTTATTCCCCAAACGGATGAAATGATTAAATATTGGGGAAATGTATTAAAATAAGGATCGGTTTTATCCTATATTACATTATTTATTACCATTTTTCAGTTTTATCAAACCCCTTGGTAGGTAAGGACCGTTTAATTTTGAGATTTGATGAAAAATCTTGATATTTTAAGGCAAAATAAATATCAGGTGGCTTTGTAATAATGCCGGCAAAATCAGATTCCATTTCGGACAGGAAAAAAGATCATATCAGACTGTGTCTTACTGATAAAGTCTCATTTAAAGAGAAGACTGCAGGTTTCGAGAATTATGATTTTATTCATGATGCAGTTACCGGGGTTGACATTTCAAAAATCAGTTTCAATTCTGATCTTTTCGGGAAAAAGATTGCTTTCCCGTTCCTGATATCGTGTATGACCGGCGGAACAACCGAAGCGGGAAATATAAATCTGAAGCTTGCTGAAGCAGCTGAGCAACTGAAAATTGCCGTTGGTGTGGGAAGCCAGAGGCAGGCTCTGGAAAACAATTCTTTTCACTCCACTTATAAAATTATAAGAAAAAATGCTCCTTCGGTCCCGGTACTCGGAAATATAGGTGCCGCTCAGGTACTCGGTCTTGATTCAGCTAAAATTTTGTATCTCAGGGATCTGGTTGAAGCAGATGCAATGGTTATTCATTTTAATCCCCTGCAGGAACTGATTCAAAAAAACGGAGAACCTCTTTTTGCAGGAGTATTAAAAAAAGTTGAAATACTTGTAAAAAAATTGGAGGTTCCGGTAATAGCTAAGGAAGTAGGCGCAGGAATATCAGCAGAAGCTGCGTTGAAACTTCTTGATTGCGGTGTAAAAGGAATCGATACTGCAGGTGCAGGTGGAACAAGCTGGTCTGGTGTTGAGATACTCCGGAATAAGAATAATGAAAATGATTTTCTATGGGATTGGGGAATCCCCACATCCCGTTGTATTCGGGAGATTTATAAACTTAAAAAAGATTACAAATTCACACTGATAGGTTCCGGCGGAATAAACAGTGGTGTGGATATGGCAAAAGCGCTAGCTCTTGGAGCTGATATTGCTGCATCGGCCAGAAAAATTCTGATCGAGCTGCACCATAATGGCGTTAGCGGAGTAGTAAATTTAATTAATGGCTGGTTTGATCAGTTGAAAAAAATAATGTATCTGACCGGGGCAGAAAATCTGCCTCAGTTTAGAGAAAATAAACTAATCGGAAGGTAAAAAAATACTCATGCCGGGAAAAAAGTTCCAACAATTGTACGATGGGGAGAAGAAAAAGATAGATAAGATACTAAGCAGATCGCTCCAGTTCCGTGAACCGGTTTCTTTATATAATCCGGCTTACTATATAATTAAAAACGGGGGAAAAAGACTTCGCCCGGTAATGGTTCTTTTCTCCTGTAAAAGTGTGGGTGGCAGATACAACAGTGCCTATAACGCTGCCGCTGCGGTTGAGCTTTTGCATAATTTTACGCTTATTCATGACGACATTATGGATAATGCCGAAAAGCGAAGGGGATTGCCGACGCTTCATGTAAAATATGATCTAAACACTGCAGTGCTGGCCGGAGACGGAATGCTTGCCGTTGCATATGAATACCTGCTTAAGGATTGTAAGAATAAGAAAAATATTGTAATTTCTGAGTTTACAAAGGCTCTCATTGAAATTTGTGAAGGGCAGGCGCTGGATAAAAAATTTGAAGTTGAAAGAAACGTCACTATTGCCGATTATCTTCGGATGATTCAAAAGAAAACAGCTTCCATGCTCGAAATGTGTTGCAAGACAGGAGGGATTCTTGGCGGCGGTACTGAAAAGGAAATTAAGGCGCTGGCATCTTTCGGAAAAAATATCGGCATCGCTTTTCAGATTCACGATGATTTGCTTGATATAAAAGGCTACGAGGAATTTGGTAAAACAACCGGCGGCGATCTTATGGAAGGAAAGAAGACATTTCTTTTCCTGCGGGCCCTGAATAAAACCAGGGGTAAGGACAAAGCAGATCTAGAAAGAATGATCGAAAATAAAGGAATTAAACGGACTGAAGTGAATTATTTTATAGATCTCTACAAACGGAACGGAATAATTGAAGATGCCGAAGCTGAAATATTAAATTATACAAAAAAAGCAGTGAAGGCAGTAGATACCCTGAAAAATGAAAATGACAAAGAAGTGTTCCGATGGCTTGCCGGTACCTTAATTAAAAGAAATAAATGACAGATGATTGAACAAACCGTAAAGATTGTAAATAAAGCGGGTCTGCATACCCGTCCGGCAGCGACAATAGTTAAGCTTGCATCGAAGTATAAAAGCGATTTTTTTATCTCTAAAGATGGAATAAATGTTAACGGGAAAAGCATTATAGGAGTAATGACCCTTGTTGCTGAAATCGGATCGGAACTCCTTTTAACTTTTGACGGTGAGGATGAAAAAGTAGCTGCGGAGGAAATATCAGATTATTTTAACAGGGGCTTCGACGAGATGTGAAAACTTTTAAGCAAATTTACAGAGAGGCTGAAAATAAAATATCGGGTGTGGCAGCTGCACCAGGTATAAATATTGCACCGGCCTACCTTTTTACAAAAGAAAAACTTGATATAAACGACGGCGGAATAGCAAATATTGATGAGGCCTTGAAAAATCTTGATGAAGCCATCGATAAAAGTAAAAAAGAGCTGAATAAAATCTTTTCGCTGGCTAAAGAAACAATGGAGAGCGTAAGAGCCGCAATATTTGAAGCCCAGATGATGATACTGGATGACCCTATCCTGATTGGAAATATTAAAAAAAGAATTGCCCAAGAAAAGAAATTGCCTGAATTCATTGTGAACAGTGAAATATCCAGATATCAGGATATTATGCGGACATCTTCGGTAACTTACATGAAAGAGAGGGCGCATGATATTGACGATATTAAAAACAGGATAATCAGGAACCTGCTTAAAAAAAGATGGCAGTCGAAGATTACGGAAAGCGTTATAGTGATTGCAGAATCAATATCTCCCTCGGATGCGATCCTTTTCTCCAGGAGAGATGTAAAGGGTTTTATAACCGATCACGGCGGATTAACCTCTCACGCCGCTATTGTATCCAGGTCCTTAAATATTCCCGCGGTGGTTGGTACGCATAATGCTACCAACCGTATAAAAGACGGTGAAATAATTATCGTTGACGGCTTTCATGGTTATATAATTATTAATCCTACCGATGAACAGATAAAGTTCTTTGAAAATAAGCTTAAAAGGCTTCAGGAGCTTCAAAGGGATCTTCTAGAACTTAAAAACAAACCTGCTGTAACAATTGACAAACACGAGATACACCTTTCAGCAAACGTGGACGTGTCCGGTGAAATAGATGTTGTGGTTACAAATGATGCTAAAGGGATTGGACTTTACAGAACGGAACAGCTTATTGATGAGTACAATGAAATTCCCACTGAGGAAGAACAGACAAGGATATATACAAATCTTGCAGCAAGAATTTACCCGGAGACTCTTACTGTCCGTGCATTTGACGTGGGAGGGGACAAAGTAAAGGTGCTTGACTATATTGAACCAAATCCTTTTCTCGGAATGAGGGGCATAAGGGTGCTTCTGGATAACGTGGGATTATTCAAAGCTCAGGCAAGGGCAATCTTAAAGGCAAGCGAAAATGGAAACATCCAGTTCATGCTTCCGATGATAACCACAATCAGCGAGATAATTGAAGCAAAAAAGATTTTCGAATCCTGCAAAAAGGAGCTGGCTGATAATAAAATCCATTATGATAAGAATATAAAATTAGGGATAATGATTGAAGTGCCCTCTGCCGCCGTAATGGCTTTTGAGTTTGCAAGACTTGTTGATTTTGTAAGTATAGGCACGAATGATCTGATCCAGTATATGTTTGCAGTCGACAGGGGAAATGATCTTGTTGCTGACCTCTACCAGGAGTTCAATCCTGCATTGATAAGAACCATGAAACATATTATTTCCGAATCCAAACGGGCAGGTAAACCGGTCAGCCTCTGCGGAGAAATGGCAGCGGACACTCTTGCCATCCCGCTTTTGGTTGGTATCGGTCTTGATCAGCTGAGCATTTCGCCTGCAACTATTCCGTATGCAAAAAGGATTATCAGAGCTATGAATTATCAAAGCTGCTGTAAATTAGCCGAAGGATGTATGCAGTGTGACACCCAGGAGGAAGTAATAAACAAGATTGAAAAGTTCTTTAAGGATAATTTAATAACAAGAACCAGGAATATCATCTGATGAAAATTGAGGATTATGTTAAAAAATACGATCCTTCGGATCAGTTCACTGTACTTAAAAATTCCTGGCAGCAGATTGATTACGCCAGGGGGATTAGACCGGAAACCGATATAACTGCCGCAGATATAAAATCTGTTATAATTTCGGGAATGGGAGGATCGGCAATCAGCGGCGATCTGATAAGAAATTTCCTGCGCGGGGAATTAAAGGTGCCGATGGCAGTAAACAGGAATTATACTCTTCCTGCTTATGCAGGGGGGGACACACTAGTAATTGTTTCATCATACTCGGGCAATACAGAAGAATCGTTATCAGTATTGATGGATGCTTTGAAAAGGGGATGCAAAATTATTTGCATATCAACAGGAGGTGAAATAACAAAGGTTGCGGAGCGGAATAAACTGCCGGTAGTAAAGATTTTACCCGGTATGCAGCCAAGGTATGCGCTGGGACAAAGTTTCTTCTCCCTGTTAAAGGTAATAGAGCACTGTGGTTTGATTTCTGATCAAACTGATGTGATTAATTCAGTCACAGAACTATGGAAGAAAAGAGGCGAACAATATTCTGAAGGTGAAAACATTGCGATAGATTATGCGCGGCAGCTTACCGGATTTATTCCATTAATTTATTCTGCTGCCGACTTTACCGATGCGGCAGGTTACAGATTTAAATGTCAGCTGAATGAAAACTCCAAATTACATGCATTTCATAACATCATTCCGGAATTAAATCATAATGAAATAGTCGGCTGGGAATCATTCAGGCAGAAGGATTTCCAGGTGAAGGTTGTAAATCTGCTGGACAGGGATTATCCGGAACAGCTTAAAAAACGTTTTCTCATAACTTCTGGATTAATTTCAGGTGTGGTGGATTCTGATATAATAAATCTTGAAAGCAGCCAGGATACTTTCAAGATACGATTATTTGATTTGATTTATTTAACTGATTGGATTACTTATTACCTTGCAGTATTGAGAGGATTTGATCCTGTAGAGATAGAGTACATAAATCTTCTTAAAAAACAGTTAGGTTAACTGCAAAAGCGCTGCACATTCCGGATGTTTGGTTATAATGATAAGAAATGTAGTCTTAGTATTAATATTATTTTTTTCCACTGATTGTATTTATTCTCAGTTCTATTATTTCGGCAGGAACAAAGTTCAGTACGAAAAATTCGACTGGAAGGTTCTGCGCACCGATCATTTTGACATTTATTATTATAACGAGATGGAGGAGATCGCGGAGATAGGGGCTGCTACTGCAGAAGAAGCATACCAGGAGTATAAGGTAAAGTTCAATCATCTTGTTTCAAGAAAAATCCCGCTTATTTTCTATAACACTTCAATACATTTTCAGCAGACAAATACTACTCCGGGCTTTATTCCGGAAGGAGTAGGCGGTTTTTTTGAGTTTATAAAAGGACGGGTAGTAATTCCCTACATGGGTTCTCTGAGGGATTTCCGGCACGTGATAAGGCATGAGCTTGTACACGTATTTATGACTACAAAGGTTTACCGGATTTTATCGGAGCACCGGCTTTCAACAGATATACTTCCGCCGTTATGGTTTGTTGAAGGATCGGCTGAATTTTATTCAACTGAAGTTGATGCCCAGGCAGAAATGGTTATGAGGGATGCGGTAATCAACAATTATTTCGTGGGCCTCTCGGATATATATCAGATTTACGGCAGCTTTCTTATGTATAAAGAGGGGCAGAGCTTTCTTGAATTTGTAAAGGAAAAATATGGTGAAGACAAGGTAATGCAGCTGATTGATAATATATGGATGTACAACAGTAATTTTGAAAAGATCATTAAATATACGATCGGGAAAAAGATTGAGGATATAGACATCGAGTGGCATTATTACCTCAAGCAGAAATATTATCCGCTGCTTGACTCAAAGTTTCCACAGGAGATTTCCTCCAGCAAACTGACAAAAGAAGGATTCAATTTTTCACCGGTATATTATAAGGATTATATATATTTCAATGCCAACCGGGATGGTTATTCGTCGCTTTACCGGATGAAGTATGTAAGAGAGAATGATGAAGAAGAGGATCCTGAACTTTTAATCCGGGGGGAACGAACTGAAGAATTTGAAGCATTCCATCTGTTCCAGTCGGCAATTGATATTTCTTCCGGCGGACTGCTGGTCTTTGTAACAAAATCGGGCGCCACCGATGCCATTCACTTCTATTCGGCAGACGAAGGTAAAATAATAAAAACTTTCCAGGCAGATTATCTGATAAGCATATCCTCGCCGAAAATTTCCCGGGATGAAAAAAGGATAGTGTTTAACGCTGTTGATCAGAAAGGATTCAGCGATATATTCATGCTTGATATTGCCGATCTGAAGATTACCCGGTTTACGAATGACTACTATGACGATAGGGATCCCTGTTTTGCGCTTAATGATTCAAACATTATTTTCTCGTCAGACAGAACTGACGGAAGATTCAAAAAGACATATAACCTCTTTTCTTACGGCATTGCTGATAACAGGATTAAATACGTAACATATCTCGGCGCAAACTGTTATTCGCCTGTAATGAGTGAAGAAACTGATAAACTCCTTTTTACATGTGATTATGACGGTGTTCAAAATCTTTGGACGGTGGATTTCAGTGAAGATACTTTCGCTAACGCTGCCCGCCAGGTTACCGACTTTACAACAAGTGTATTCAATCCGGTGTTCATAAATAAAGAGGAAATAGGATTTACAGGATTCGAAAACTTTTCATTCAATCTCTACAGTTTTAAAGTAAATGGTGATTCTGCGAATGCAACCACGATATTTATGCATTTTGATTCCACCGGTACCCGATGGTCCGCTCATAAATTGTATGCAGAAGAAGAAAGGGAAAAGTATAAATATGAGAAAGAATATACCCTGGATTATGCTCAGAGCCAGGTATCTACAGATCCTGTTTTCGGTACGCGTGGCGGAGCTATCTTTTCGTTAAGCGACCTGTTTGGCGATGATAATTACTTTTTCCTTTTGTACAATACAGCTGAAGCTCAAAGTGACTTTCTTAAAAGCTTCAATGTGGTCATTCAGAGACTTAATCTCAGCGAGCGTGCAAATTACAGCTATGGAATTTTTCACTTCAGCGGAAGAAGGTATGATATCAGGGAATCTGAGGAATATTTCTTTGAGAGAAGCTACGGGGGATTCTTCCTGATGCATTTCCCGCTTTCAAAATTTCAGAGACTTGAAGCAGGTGTTTCTATCGCAAATTCGGATAAACAGGTCATCACAGGATTTCTGGAACGGAAAGCTCTGCTGGTCAGCAATACTCTTGCCTATGTTCATGATAATTCATTGTGGGGACCTTCAGGACCGCTCGACGGCATAAGAGCTCTGCTATTACTTGGCTACACCGGAGATGTTAAATACAGCAATGTGAATTATTTTACTGTAATAGCTGATTACCGTCATTATTTAAGATTAGGATTGAGATCGGCATTGGCGTTCAGATCCGCATTGTTTTATAATGAAGGTAAAGAAGCAAGAAGGTATTTCATGGGTGGCAGCTGGGATCTCAGGGGATGGCCAAGATGGTCTGTCAGGGGTGAGAAATTATGGCTGTCTTCTCTGGAATTCCGGTTTCCTTTAATTGATCTTATTCAGCTCCGTTTCCCCTTCGTTAACCTGGGATTTTTCGGAGTTCGGGGAGCAATGTTCTTTGATGCAGGCGGAGCCTGGGATGAGGAATATAAAACCACATTGGGAAGTATCGGGGCGGGCGTACGTTTTAACTTATTCGGTGCTCTGGTCTTAAGATATGATATGGGTAAGAAAATAGAAAATAACTTTAAATCTTTGCAGGATGGATTATTTTACCAGTTCTTTTTCGGATGGGATTTCTGATGAAAAGACTATTAGTATCTCTTCCGTTATTGATGATAATTGCAGGCTGTTCCACTTCTCACATTAAAATTGCCGGTAAGACAGGTGAACCCGATATATATACTATGTTTGGTAAAATTTCGTCCAGGGATTTTTATGTCCCTGTGACACTGATAGATTCTCTGGTTCCTAAATGGGAATGGGAGATAAACGGAAGTTTTCCGCAATCCTCCATAACATATTTCAGGGAGTATCTTTTCATTAATGATTTGTCAGGCAGAGTTTATTGTCTAAACAGCAGCACTGGAAAAATAACCGGGCAGCTGAAACATAAAGGAACAATTTATACAACTCCGGTGATCAGCAGGTACAATGTAATTTATATTGAATCAATAAACGATGATGATATATCTTATCTCAGGGTATATAATTTTATTGAAGGTAAAGCGATCGCAGAAACAGAAATTAAGGGGAGAGTGATTACGGAAATTATAAAGCAGGGAAGCGAAATATTCTTTGTAACGGAAAAAGGATTATTGTACAAATTCAGCAGTATTGGGGACCAGTACTGGGTTAAAGATATCGGCGGTGAAGTTCATTCATCACCTGCCTCCGACGGCAGCATTATATATGTAGCAAACAGCCACGGGGAATTACTCAAGATCGATATGATGAACGGCAGCATTCTTGACACAATTAAGACAGAGGCAGATATCACTTCAGGTCTCACTATAATTGGCAGCAGTATTATTATGGGGGATAAAAAAGGTTTTCTGTATTCATTCGATATAGACAATGGTAAACTAAACTGGAAGTATGATACCGGAAGCAAAATTACTGCAGTTCCTGTCTCTGCCAAAAATAAAATCTATACAGTGAATCTTGCAGGTGATATTGCTGCAGTGGATAACGACTCAGGAAAGGAAAAATGGAGAATTAAAACCGGCGGATTGCTGAATTCTACTCCATTGGTAACAGATAATTTTCTTATAGTTCCCGATCTTTCGAAAAGGATATTATTTATCGATCCCGAAGACGGAACCGAAAAAAAAACAATTGAACTGCCTGACCGGGCAAAATTGTCCCCCGTAATAATCGGAAATTTATTGATAATTGGTTTCGACAGAGGTGTAATACGTGCATATGAAATATTTTAATATATTTATCCTTGCACTATTCTGTTCCACTGTAAATAATGCACAAGAATGCAGTGCAAAGATCAGCTTATCTTCAGATAACCATAATGCTGTATACTTTGTGGACGGCGAAAAACTTGGTGAAGGTAAAATAATAAGTGTTGAAAAAAACAGGGGAGTATATATGCTGAGAATCAATGACGGAAAGAATTTATGGGATCCGGTCGTTATTTATGATACTCTTCTCATAAATGAATGCAAGGACTATTATTTTAACTATTTCTTTCCCCGCCGTACTCTTCTGCTTTCTGACCCTGTTGATGCATATGTTTACAGCAATGATACTCTTCTGGGCAGCACACCTCTGAATATTATTGCAGCACCAAAGATGATTCAGCTTAAAAAACCCGGATACAAGGACCTTGTCACCGATTTAGAAAATGTTTCAGCTTCTCTGAAACTTGAAAAAACGATGGTAAAGAATAGTAAAAGCTTTTACAAGGGAGATCTTTTTAAATACCTGATAGGAGGACTTGTTATTCTCGGCGGAACCACAGCATATTTCAAATTAATGGCCGATGATAAATTTGAGAGCTATCAGTTTACGGGTGATGATAAACTTCTTAAGGAAACCAGGAGGTATGATCTTATAAGCGGGATAACGTTTGGAGCACTCCAGATAAATTTCGGAATACTTTTATATTACTTCCTTTCCGAATGATGCTTACAATCTTAGAAGCCATAAATCTTTCATCAGAATACCTTGAAAAGAAGGGTATCGAAGAGTCAAAAAGAAATGCAGAACTTCTGCTTTGCAGAATTCTTGGCTGCGATAAACTTTATCTTTATCTTAATTTCGAGCGGCCATTGACAGCCGAGGAAATCTCAGGCTTAAGAGAACTTGTCAGAAGGAGGGGTAGCAGGGAACCTGTCCAATATATTATTGGAAACGTGGAATTCTACGGATTGGAATTTAAAGTCAATGGTTCGGTACTGATTCCAAGACCGGAAACAGAAATACTTGTAGAAGCAGTTATCAATGATAGTAAAGAAAAAAAATGCAGGATACTGGATATCGGCACCGGAAGCGGGAATATTGCCGTTGCCCTTGCGGTTAATATGCCCTACTCTGAAATTACTGCAATCGATATAAGCGCTGAAGCACTTCTTCTGGCTTCGGAAAATGCCGCAGCAAACAAGTGCCTTGACCGGATAAATTTTATTGAAGCAGATATCTTTACCGAATGTTCTGAATTGATAAAAAAATTTGATATTATTGTTGCAAATCCGCCATATATTTCGGAGATGGAATTTAGTATACTGCAGCCGGAGCTGCGGATTTATGAACCAAAGTCAGCTTTATCCGACAATTCTGACGGACTGTCGTTTTATCGCAGAATTGCCGTTATTGCGGATAAACTTTTTGAAGGAAAAGGTAAAGTTTACTTTGAATTAGGAGCCGGTCAGGCAGAGGAGGTTTACAGAATTCTATCATTAAATGGATTTCTGAACATAAATATGGTTAAGGACTATCAGCATATCCAAAGAATAATATCGGGAGAAAAGAATTGAGAGCACTGGTTCAAAGAGTCTCCGAAGGAAGTGTCAGTATTGATAAGGATAATTATTATGCAGAGATCGGAAAGGGAATGGTAATTCTGCTTGGCATTAAAACCGGGGATTCAGTGAAAGATGTTAACTTTTTGGCGGACAAATGTTCTAATCTTAGGATATTTGAAGATGAACATGAAAAAATGAACCTATCATTAAAAGATGTATCAGGGGAAGCACTAGTTATTTCACAGTTTACTTTATACGGGGATGCTGCCAGGGGAAACAGACCTGGTTTTACGGAGGCAGCCAGACCTGAAGAAGCGATTCCTTTGTATAAAATGTTTGTTGACCGGATGAGAGAAAACATAGGTTCTGATAAAATCAAAGAGGGGGTATTCGGAGCAATGATGACCGTAAAAATTTTTAACGACGGACCTGTTACCATAATTATAGATTCAAAATGACTCCCGTATTGATGATTTTTCTGGATGGAGTTGGGATAGGAAGGGAGGATTATCAGTTTAATCCTTTCTTCAAATATAAATTCCTCTTCATTGAACATTTCTTTGGTAAGGTTCCCTCATTGAATAATCCGGTAATAATTAATTCCGGAAATTTCCTTTTCCCCACCGATGCTGCGCTTGGTGTAGACGGTCTTCCGCAAAGCGGCACTGGGCAGGTATCCATACTTTGCGGAATAAATGCACCAGCATACATCGGTAAACATTTCGGTCCGTTTCCATATTCAACTACAATTCCTGTTATAAAAGAAAAGAATATTTTTACTGCAGTTAAATCGATGGGTTATCCCGCAGCTTTTGCCAACGCATATCCCGCAGTTTTCTTTGATTATTTAAAGGCAGGAAAGCATCGTCTAAGCACTACATCCATGAGCGCAAGGTTGAGCAAAACGAAATTAAATACGGTTACCGATTTAAGAAAAGGGAAAGCAGTTACTGCAGAAATTACTAATGAACGATGGAACCTGAAACTCGGATACAGGCTACCTGTAATAAGACCTGAAACTGCAGCAAATCGACTCCTTAAAATTGCTTCCGCGAATGCGTTTACCCTGTTTGAGTATTTCCTTACCGATCATGTGGGGCACGGAAGGTACGATGATAATATATCCAAAGTAATAGCGGTTCTGGACGCATTCTTGTACGCAGTTCTCGACCGGATCAAAAGAGATGAAATGACATTAATTATATGCAGCGATCATGGAAATTTCGAAGACCTTTCAGTTAAAACACATACATTGAATCCGGCTCTGACAATTTCTGCCGGAATTAATGCTGGCCGGTTCTTTGATGAGATAAAAAATATTTCACAGATTAAAGAGGCTATACTCAAAAACATAAGATGAAGAAATATCCGGTTATAATCTTCACTTTACTATTTTGCGCAGGGCTGATATCGGGACATTATTATAAACTACCTGTCGTTTTTTTATTCGCCTGCCTAGGGCTGTTAATAATTTCAGCTATCATTAATATAATTTTTGATAAATATTTTTTAACTAAGCTATTACTCTCATTTCTGGTCTATTCCGGGATTCTGTTACTTGGAAATTTTTACTTCAGCTCACCTGCACCGTTTAGCATGAAAAAAGAACTCCATAAGCAGCAAATAGCTTTCTGGGGTACTATATCCGATATAAATTTAAGCAGCAACGAATTGAAATTTCAGGCGGAGTGCGACTCCGTTGAATATAAGGGTAACAAGATTCTGTTCAATGGGAAATTTTACTGCATTTTAGATCCGGATTCCGGTTACGGCCTGACACTTTCACCGGGAAATAAAATTTCACTTGAAGGAATTTTCTACCGTGCAAAAAATAAAAGAAATCCCGGGGAGTTCGATTACGACAATTACCTTAATAAAAAAGGTATTGCCGGAATAATTTATATAAATCCGGAAGGATTGAAGATTACTGATCATGGTAATTTCCCGTTCAGAAATATTATTTATAAAACAAGGAGATATTTAGCTGATGAATTTGGTAAGTTCCATGATAAAAATACAGCTTCGCTCCTTAAGGGCCTTATACTTGGAGACAGGAGCGAAATCGATGGGGATATCCGGAACGGATTCATAAATACAGGTACAGCCCATATTCTGGCTGTATCAGGTCTGCACGTAGGATATATTATTCTCATATTTATTTTTTTAACAGGCAGGTTGAATGTATATCTTAGAACTTTTTTAACGGCAATTGGAATTATTTTATTCGTTTTTATATCAGGTGCATCACCCTCTGTGGTAAGAGCGTCAATTATGGCACTTGTATTCATGATTGCTTTTATTACGAATAGATCGACAAATCTCTATAATTCTCTTGCGCTGTCAGCTATGATCATCTTATTATTGGATCCGTCACAGATTTTTTCGCCGGGGTTCCAACTCTCATTTGCGGCAGTAATATCAATTGCAGCTATATACCCTGTATTGCGTGACCATTTAAATAAAATAGATTTCAAACATCAGGCAGTTAAGAAACTAATTTTATTTTTTGCAGTATCGTTTGCAGCTCAGATCGGGACGCTGCCGTTTGTGCTTTATTATTTCTCAAAATTGTCGCTGGTGTCACTACTTACCAATTTGTTTGTTGTTCCGTTGGCCGGATTTATAATCGGATCGGCATTTACAGCAATAATCTTTATTCCTGTTATTCCGGTTATTGCAGGAATTTTCGCCTCCTCAAATATGGTGCTAAGCTCTTTGCTTTTTTATTTGATCAGCATAGCAGGTAATCCGGACTATTCGTTTTTGTGGGTTTATGATTTCTCATTGTTTGATGGGATAATATTCTATTTCGGATTAATCTTTTTTTTAATATATTATTCTAAAATAAGAACACTTTCCGCTAAGATAGCTTTTTCTTTTCTTTTGATACTGAATGTTGTTATACTTACATCACTGGATAATAAAGAATTCCCGGGTAAGGGGGATTTTTATTGTTATATGATCGATGTGGGACAGGGTGATGCTATTCTTATTAAATTTCCCTCCGGTAAAACCGCATTGATAGATGCAGGGGATGCAACTGAAAATTTCGATTTTGGTGAACGCGTCATTGAGCCGCTGTTGAACTATTCAGGTATTAAAAGAATCGATTATGCTTTTGTTTCACACCTGGATAAGGACCATTACTCGGGATTCGTCCATTTGATTTATAGCAAGCACATCAATTATCTTTATAAACCATCTGCGGATACTTCTTTGCGGGATCGTAAATTTGAGAATTTTCTGAAACAATATAATGTAAAATGTAAGTATTATACAGGCGGCAGCCTGAATGTGGATAATGTAAAAATATATTTTTTGAAGACCGGCGAAATCCATAAGAAGCTTTCATTGAATGACAGGAGTGCGGTAATTTATATAAAATATGGACAGACAGGATTTCTTTTTACCGGCGATGCAGGAATTAAGGCGGAAAAGGAGTATGTTAACAGATATGGCCGGCTTCTGAAGGCGAATGTACTGAAAGTATCGCATCATGGAAGCACTTCAGCTTCATCGGAGGAATTTTTATCATTTGCCGCTCCGGAAATAAGTTTGATTAGTGCCGGAGAAAAAAATAAATTTGGGCATCCGTCAAAAAAGACTTTGAATAAGTTGTACAGAACCAGTTCAAAAGTATACCGGACCGATGAAGAGGGAGGGATTCTGCTTAAGTCTGACGGATATAATGTAACAAAATTAAATTGGAATTAAACCAGGAGAAAAAATATGACTGATAAGGTACTTGTTGGAATTATAATGGGAAGCGATTCAGACCTTCCTGTAATGGAAAAATGCTTCAGTGTGCTCAGGGAATTCGGCGTCCGCTACGAAGTAAAGGTACTATCCGCACACAGAACACCTGATCATCATTCAGAGTATGCTAAGACAGCTGAAAAAAGGGGACTAAAAGTAATCATTGCCGCTGCCGGAGGAGCAGCTCATTTACCCGGAGTTACGGCTGCAAATACAATCCTGCCGGTTATCGGAGTACCGATCTATTCCAAAGCGATGAACGGTATGGACTCACTTTTATCAATAGTGCAGATGCCATCAGGTATTCCTGTTGCAACAGTTGCTGTTGACGGAGCTAAAAATGCAGCAATTCTTGCTGTACAGATAATTGCAGCAGGGGATGAGAAGCTCAGACATAAAATGCATAGTTATAAAAAGCAGATTGAAGCAGAATCACTTAAAAAGAATGATAATCTGAAGTTAAACTAAATAGCTTCCATTTATATATTTTTAGCTAAAAATGCTAAAAAATATTTAAATTATTGTTGCATTAGTATGAAAAAATCTTTATTCTTATGAAGGTAAATTCTGAGTAGCTATGATTAAAACTATTTTTCGTCAGTATGTTGTTTTCCTGTGGAATGAGTAAATAAATGATTTTAAGGATTTTACCCGCCTGAATTTTCAGACTTAATATTTTGAATATATCAGGATCAGTTTTATTGGCTGATCCATTGTATCGGAATAAATACTTTGTTTGGTATTGCCGGACAAATATTTAATAAAATATCCTATAACAATAATGGTAAGGTTCAGATATGAAGAAACTAATTACTCTTGTTTTTTCCCTCCTTTTATTTTCTGTCGCTTTTGCTCAGCTAAGGAGCATGAGTCCGCAAGACATTTCCCCGAACATCGATCCATACTGGAAAAGCGAAATTCCGGCAAACGATGCACTGTGGGATGTTCAGTTTAACTACAACCTCCAGCAGATTGCCGGTGGAAGCCTGGGTAAAGCCGGATGCGTTTATTATCCGGGAACAAACTCAATCTGGGTTTCATACTGGAGCTCCGCTGTTAGTTCCTATATCCTGAATGTTTCAACCACCGGTACAATAATTGATTCATTTATTGTCTCCGGTGTTGTCGGAACGAGGTCTTTTACTTTTGACGGTACCTACATTTATGCCGGTAATGCTTCCACCACAATCAGGAAAATTGATCCGGTTACAAGAACAATGGTTGGTACAATTACTTCCCCTGTCTCCACCCGCTGGGTTACTTACGATGCTGTAAACAACGGATTATGGTGCGGTGATTGGTCTGTGAATCCCACACTTATCAGTATGACCGGTGCAACCATCCAATCAATACCTTATGCAGGTCTTGGGGTAACCAGTATTTATGGTGCTTCTTACGATAACGTTTCTGCAGGGGGACCATATTTATGGCTATTTGCTCAGGGAGCCGGTGCCGGAGCAGCACAGTATATTCAGCAAATACTTATTTCAACAGGTTTACCAACAGGCGTACAGCATGATGTAATTACCGATGTTGGTATCGGACAGACAGGTGCTATTGCCGGTGGTCTATGTGTCGCTCAAAACATGATTCCCGGAACAGCTTCGTTGCTTGGAATATTACAAGGTGTTCCCGACAGACTATTCGCATATGAGTTAACCACCTTAGGTCCACCATGCCCGGTTGGTCAGCCTGATAATCCGAGTCCTGCCAACAATGCAGTAGATATACCAATTACCGGTGTGCAGTTGACCTGGACAAATCCTGCCAATGCTAATAATAATGAATTGTATTTTGGCACAAATCCCGGAAGTCTTACTCTTGTTCAATCAGGAAGTCTCGGTACATCTTATAATGTTCCTGGTACTCTTGATTATTTTACAACATATTACTGGAAAGTTGTTGAAAAGAACGATACCTGCGGCAATGCCGGTCCGTTGTGGTCATTTAAGACGATTCAGGATCCTAACCTCTATTTTGCGCTGATGGATGATTTCTCTGCTGGTACGGGGAACTGGACAATCACAAACGAAGGCGGTACCTGTATTTGGATGGTACGCAGTACACCTTATCCGAATACTTATACATTGCCGGCGACTTCTTCAAGCCCGGTATTCTCAGCGGATGCTGATGAATGCGGAAGCGGTACCTTGACTATGACCACAGCTACTCTCACAAATGCTCTTGATTTTACAAATTATGGATCTGTTACACTTGAATTCGATAACGACTGGAACGCTATCGATAACCTGGATTCTGCGCTTGTAGAAGTTAGTAATGACGGCGGAACAACCTGGGATCGATATATCACATGGGGATCTGTTGATGTTCGTAACAGCCATGAAGTAGTGGATATCTCTGCCACAGCAGCTCTTCACAATAATGTAAAAATAAGATTCATTTCCCAGCAGCCTGGTTATGACTGGTGGTGGGCAATAGATAATGTTCAGTTAATTGGCGGTGCTTTAATTCCTGTTGAGTTAACTTCATTCAATGCCAATGTTAACGGAAGCTCGGTTATTTTGAACTGGGCAACTGCTACTGAAACCAATAACAGCGGATTCGATATCGAAAGAAGCGTTAATGGTACAGGATATGTAACCGTTGGACATATCAAAGGCAACGGAACCACAACCGAAGCTAAATCATACAGCTTTATCGACAGCAAGCTTGATAACGGAACATATTCTTACAGACTGAAACAAATTGATCATGACGGTTCATTCAATTATTCATCTATTGTAACAGCAGAAGTTAATGCGCCGTTGACATACACACTGGATCAGAACTATCCTAATCCGTTCAACCCATCAACAAAGATAAGCTTTACACTGGCAGCTGACAGTAAAGTAAGTCTGAGAGTATTTGACATACTCGGACAGGAAATTGCAGTTATAGTTGATGCTGCTATTGCAGCCGGAAGCTATAATTACAGTTTCGATGCTTCAAACCTGAATAGCGGTGTTTACTTCTATCAGCTTGAAGCACAGGGCAATGACGGAAGCAGCTTTAAGTCCATTAAAAAGATGATGCTTACAAAGTAATCATTATCCGATCACCCTTTCTTAAAACCGGCTTGAAAAAGCCGGTTTTTTTTATGCTATTTAATAAATTATTGCAAAGCAGAAATCAATTGCTTAACATTTAACAGGCCGGTTTTATTGCCAAATGAATATTTTGCATACCGATTGGGTGCTAATAACAGCTGTCCTACAGTTATAAACCGATTATCTATCGTAATTATGTGGACATATTCGAAGGGTAGCCGTAAGGTAACCGTAAGGTAGCCGGAGGGTAAGCGCAAGGTAACCCTAAAAGCATACAAAAACTTTCCCGTCACAAATAGATAATCTTTAAAAACTGTGATTATTTTGATTACCCGTATTTTCACCATTCTATTAAGTTTAACTTTCATCAATAAATAACAGTTATATCTTAAATATTGACATATATCTGATTTTTATCTAAATTACCATACAAATGTATGGTATATATATGAACAGAACAATTACTGAAATTCAGAGAAATATTCTGGATTTTATAATCGGTGAAAAGGTAGACAGAGGTATTCCGCCTACCAGGGCTGAGATAGCCGCACATTTCGGATATAAAAACAGGTCAACTGTACAGCAGCACCTTAAGGCTCTTGCAAATAAGGGATTGATCAGGCTGAGCCGGAAAATTTCAAGAGGAATCGAGCTGACGCTTGAAGAAAAATTCTTTATTCCGCGTCCCGTTATAGGCGAAGTCGCAGCCGGAAATCCCCTTACAATCTATCCCGATGCCATCGATACTGTTGAGCTTCCCTCAATTGCCAGAATGCCGGGCGATTCCTTTCTGCTGAGGGTAAAAGGGGATAGTCTTAAAGATGCATTTATATTCAGCGGGGATATAGTTATCGTAAACCCTAATCTTGATCCGCGGAACGGACAGATTGTAGCCGCAGTTCTTGAAGATGCGGCTGTTGTAAAAAGATTTTACAGAAAAGGGGACAAAATAGAACTTGTTTCTGAAAATCCGGATTATAAACCTATAATTATTGAAAGAAATTATTCTAAATTCAAGATCGTAGGTGTTGTAATAGGAGTTTATAGAAGTATGGGAAATAAAGCTGGATAAGTATTTGAAAATAAATAAGTTAAATCAATATATCAGATCATTATTCTACTATAAATGGAAACTAAATTTTACATTGGAACAGCAGGCTGGTCGTATAAGGACTGGGTACCTTCATTTTATCCTAAAGCTCAATCCGGCGGATTTGACTGGCTTCAGTTTTATTCCGCATACTTCAACTGTGTGGAAGTAAATTCATCTTTTTATGCTTACCTGAATCCGAAGATAGTAAAAGGGTGGATAAATAAAATTGAAGACACCGGCAGCTTTACCTTCACCCTTAAGCTTCACCAGGATTTTACTCATAAAAGAAATTATAACTCTGAAAATATTAAGGGAGTAACTTATAACCTGGATCTTCTGCATAAAGCTGAAAGATTCGGGGGATTGCTTCTTCAGTTTCCTTATTCTTTTACATCCGATAGTGCAAACAGGGATTATCTTTATAAGCTGATTGAAATTTTCAGGGGATACAAGCCTTTTGTTGAGGTAAGACATTTTTCCTGGTTCAACAATGAGATCTTCAGTGAATTCCGTAAAATGGATATTCCGCTCTGTACAATTGATCAGCCGAAATTTGGAAAGGTAATTCCGTTTGAACCTGTTATTACTTCTTCAAGGGCATATTTCAGGTTTCATGGCAGAAACTGGACTGCCTGGAAGGATTCCGTTGTAAATTACGGAAAGGAACAAACATACGATCAGCAGAACGAACGGTATAAATATCTTTATTCTCCCGGTGAGCTCGTCAGTATTGAGCAGAAGATAAAATCTATACTGGAAAAAGTGAAGGAGCTTTTTGTAATAATGAATAATCACCCTGCCGGAAATGCTGTTGCCAATGCTTTCGAGCTTATTCACCTGCTTGAAGAAAAAAGCAGGGTGAAAATTCCCGGCACAACGGTTAAATCCTTTGAACGGCTTGCACAGATAGCAGAAGGAATTGATTGAAAATTAAATTTTAGATTATGCGTACCATATTTCATCTCGATCTGGATGCATTTTTTGTCTCTGTGGAAAGGATATTAAATCCCTCCCTGAATAATAAGCCGGTTATTGTAGGTGGTGATCCGGAAGGAAGGGGGGTTGTTGCAGCCTGTTCATATGAGGCACGGGAATTTGGTCTTCATTCCGCGATGCCTATAAGAACGGCATTCAGGCTGTGTCCCCATGGAATTTATCTTCATGGTCATTATGAAGAATATGTTAGGTTTTCGGATGTAGTTGAAAATATTCTTGTTCAGTTTGCCCCGCTGGTTGAACAGGCCTCCATCGATGAATATTATATGGATTTTACAGGCTGCAGGAATATATACGGATCTCTTTTTTCATTTGCATCATTTTTGCAGAAAGAGATATGGAAAAAATTATCGCTGCCCTCCTCGATAGGCATCGGCGGCAATAAAACTATTGCAAAAATTGCTTCCGATTGTATGAAGCCAATGGGCATAACCTATGTACTGCCGGGAATGGAAAAGGAATTTCTTGCCCCTATGCCGGTTGAAACTATACCGGGAGTGGGAAAAGTTCTTAAGGGTGATTTGAACAGCAGGGGAATTTATTATATAAAGGATATTGCCGCTCTGCCGTCTGAATATTTTTCTGCTGTTTATGGAAAGTATGGTACAGATCTTTGGAGAAAAGCAAACGGGGAGGGAAGTGAATATCTATCCACCGGATTTAAACAGAAAGGGATTTCAAAGGAATCCACCTTCAACAGGGATATAACATCAAAGGCAGCACTTAAGGATATTCTGTTCAGGCTGACCGGAAAAATCTGCCAGACCCTGCGCAATAAAAACTGGCAGACCTCCAATGTCCATATCAAGCTTCGTTATTCGGATTTTAAGACGGTTACCCGTTCAAAAAAAATAGCTCCTACCGATGATGATAAAATTATTTTTGAAACTGCATGGGAACTTCTTGACAAAGCTATTACAAGAAGGATCGCAGTAAGGTTGATTGGAGTGGGAATTGCCAGCTTCAACAATTTTGCGGAGCAGGAGTATCTTTTTGAGGATAAAAACATTAAAAGGAAGAAGATGCTCCGCGCTATCAACCTTTTGCGTTCAAAATACGGTTTTGATATAATCGAAATAGGATCTGTTTGAACAGGGAAGGGAATTATCAGCCCGGAGGCCAGGATAATAATCTACCTCCAAGCAGATGCATATGCAATTGAAATACTTCCTGTCCCGCATTATTTCCGCAGTTTAAAACAAGACGGAATCCCTCTTCGCTGATATTCATTTCAGCGGCAAGTTTATTGGCAGCTGCGAACATCTCTCCGAGCAGAACGGAATCTTCAGGTTTAATATCAGTTACCCTGGGAATTTCTTTTTTTGGAATTATGAGTATATGAACAGGAGCCTGCGGCCTGATATCCCTGAAGGCAAGCACACTGTCGCTTTCATATACGATATCCGCAGGGATTTCTTTTCTTATTATTTTGGAAAAAATTGTTTCGGCCATAAATTATTCCTCCTTCTCAATGCCATACTTTTTCATTTTATTATACAAATGACTTCTCTGGATCTCGAGTATTTCCGCAGTACGGCTGATATTCCAGTCATTTGCCTTAAGCTGTTTAAGTATGAATGCTTTTTCAGCTTTGTCCTTGAAATCCTGGAATGAATTACTGGTATCGATAATATTATTCAGGTTAGACTTGCTTCCGGAGATAAGAAATTCAAAATCGTGTTTTGATATTTCTCTTTTATCGACCAGGATTATAATCCGTTCAACTATATTTCTAAGTTCCCTTACGTTTCCGGTATACTGCAGGCCTTTTAAATACTGCATTGCGTCCGGTAAAAACTTTACAGCCGGTTTTTTATGTTTGGCGGTGATATCGGCAGCAAAATGTTCAACAAGTTCAGGAATGTCATCGCTTCTTTCCCTCAGGGGGGGAATCTCCAGGGGGATGACATTAAGTCTGTGGTAAAGATCTTCCCTGAAGCTGCCTTTCTCTATTTCTTCTATAAGATTTTTGTTGGTGGCGGCAATAATTCTCACATCAACTTCAATCTTTTTTGTGCTTCCTACCCGTTCGATCCTGCCGTCCTCAATCACGCGGAGAACTTTAGCCTGTGCCTGCTGGCTCATATCACCAATTTCATCCAGAAACAGCGTTCCGTCTGTAGCCAGTTCAAATTTCCCTTTCTTCTGCTTGACCGCCGAAGTAAAAGCTCCTTTTTCGTGTCCGAACAATTCGCTTTCAAGCAG
>DJMM01000102.1 GCA_002435365.1 Ignavibacteriales bacterium UBA6490 | reverse complement strand
CCGTAAGCATCAAAGCTTTCTCCTATCTGAACTGCAAGCTCTCTGGTTGGAGTGAGGATTAGTGATTTAATTATTCTTTTTGATTTGCGGGATTCTCTTTCTGTACTAAGAATTTGCAAAATGGGAAGAGCGAACGCTGCAGTTTTACCGGTACCGGTTTGCGCANNAATGAAGGCATATTTTAAAAATCAACTGTGTAAAGTTACGTTTAAATATTTACAACTCAAACAAATGTAATTGCCCGTTGATAGTTGTTTGAGTGAAGCACCTGACTAAAATAATTATATGCATTTGTCATAGCCAATAATTTAATACTTTGATGCAGTTACTGCTTAATAATACAGGCGGGATTTTTATATGTACTGAAAAAACGAGTGTTAAGGTAAATATTTTAACAAATTAAACTAAAATTGCAGTCATATCAGCCTGTAAACCCGCCATTCATCGCCCCATCTTCCGCCACTGGTACGGCATTTTGGCTGGGATAGCCGGAGGAACCCCGGAAGAACCCCGGAGGATAGCCGGAGGAACACCCCAATCAGTAATAGTTTATAAATTAAGTGCTGTTACTGAACAGGTTATTTTATTAAATCCTGGAATTTTGGATCCCCGTAAAGCTCCTTCAGATCATTATCCACGGATGCCTGCTTCTTTAATTTCGGATTCAGTGATATCGCTTTTTCCAGCGTATTAATGGCCATTTCTTTTTCTCCGGCAGCAAGCTGAATCACCGCAAAGTCGTATAAAGCCTCCGGATTCTCAGGCGCCAGTTTGGCAGCGCGTTCCATGTGCGGAAGAGCTTCGGCGAATTTCTTTTGAGTAAACAGGGTCCAGCCCTGGTTCCAGGAATAGTTCATCTGTGCAAAGTTTAGAAGTCTTCCTAATTCCTTGAATGGCTCCTGATGATCATCGACCCTTATATCAATTGCACGGTCGTTATAACCGCCGTAGCCGGCATTTTCTTTAACTATCAATAATGCGGCTGACTGCTTTCCCCTGGAGTCGCCACCTTGTTCATCGCCGGCCAGCAGGGCAGCATAAAGTCTGTCTGCCAGGGTACCTTCGGTTTCTAAAAATGTTTTTTCCATTGCCGTAACTACCGATTCGCCGGCCAGTATATTTCCCTGGATTGCATAGTTTTCACCGCTGCGTCCGCCTGCCCAGGGTATGCATTTGCTTCCTGTATAAGTAACCGATTTCCCATCAGCAGATACTATTCCTACCTGTCTGCGCTCCGGATCATCGTCATTTCTTAATAAAATCTCCATTACCTCTTCAGGTGCAGCGCCATTTTGCAGGAGTTCCAATCCTCTCCATCCGAAACTTGTATTTGCAAATGACTGTGTAGCTACCGCACCAACGTTTGCTTCTGCCCAGGGTACTACTGATCCCACGCTGAAAAACCGCGATGCCACTGCAATCCCCAGCTCCCCGGCTGCCGGGTCCCTTCCCACAATTGAAAAAGTGGAGATCGTTTTTAGTTCTTCCGACTGAGCTTTTAATGGAGATTGGCTGCAGCAAAGAAGGACGATAATGATGCAGGTTAAAGATATGCAGCGATTTAAAGTTTGATTAACCGAAATCATAATGACCACACTCCTTATTTTATAGTATACCGATTATTGTTCAGATCCGCATCCCGTAGAGTATTATCCTCAATTTCAACAGCTTCTATTTTTTTCCGGGAAGCGATAAAAACTTTGTAAATATTTTCGTATTTCATCCAGACTTCAGCATTATATTCGAATGAGTCTGTTGTGCTGTCCGCATAAAACAATTTTAATCCAAAATGAGCCGGCAGCAATCCCTTCTTTTCGATCTCAATTTCATAACCTTCATTTTTTCTGGTAACTTTGTTAATAGCAAGGTCAACATAACCATATTCAAAAAACCAGGGTCGGATAAGCCAGTCTAAGTTCTTGCCGGTAATTCTTTCAAAAGTGAAAAACAGGTCATAAGGTGTGGGGTGTTTTCCGTTCCAGCTTTGCATGAATTCTTTAAGTGCATTAATGAATACCTGGTGGCCTAAAAAATTCTGCAGGACTAAAAAGAATGACAGCGGTTTGTCATAATATATATAATTATACTCCGGTCTTTTAAGTTTGTTTGAATTTATGAATATGGGCATATCGCTGAAGCTTCCTATCATATAGCGGTATTCATCTTCGAACGGCTGATTGACGGTAAGCGAGGGATACAGCTTATTTATTAACAAGTAGGTAAAAAATGTTGTCAGCCCTTCATCCATCCATGCATATCTTGTTTCGTTTATCCCTGTGTAAAATGGAAAATAAGAATGAAAAATTTCATGGGTGGTTAGTTCAGGAGTGTGTCCGATATCCAGGGTAGTGTCATTTACCATCATAGGGTACTCCATATAATCCATTCCATTGAACACTGTCATTACCGGGAACGGGAAGGGTATTCCGGGTAAATTTGCCGACATTTCGGTCATTACACTTTTTGCAATTTTCGCTACCTCATAAAAATCTTTTGAACTTTTGTTGAATGCAGTATTAATCAGAATCCTTCTCCCTGTACCTTTATCTGCTGTAAAGCTGCTGGCATCCCACAGGTATTGGTCACTTAAAGCAAAAGCGGCATCGGTTACATTTTCCGCATGAAATTTCCAGGTGTTGGTATAATTGGAAACGGTTATGTCTTTGGTCAGGTGTTCTGTGGAATCAACAATATGAACAATACTGTCCGATATCATTGCACTCTTATACCTTTCCAGATATTTTTCTGTAATAACCTCCGGAGCATTCTGAAGTAATCCAGTTGCCCATACCAGGAAATTGCCTGGCACGGTGACGGACAGATCAAAATTTCCGAAGTCGTTATAAAACTCAGCATCTCCGGTATAATCAAACAGGTTCCATCCATAAATATCATCGTATACGGCTATCCTGGGAAAGAAATAAGCAACAAAATATGTTGTTGAATCCACCCCGCCGGTTCTGCTGGGTGAACCTTTATTTACATAGAAATGCCAGGAAATTTCTAGATTGACTTTTTCCATGGGCGGCAGTGCATTGTCTAATTTGAGTACAAATGAGGTGTGGTTAAAACTCAGATTATTATTATCATCCGCAAAATTTATTTTATCATCGTTAAATAGAAATTCGGAGATACTAACACCATCAGATTCATCAGAAGGGCTTACATCAAAATCGCGCCGGTTGCCTTTTTTATAATAATCCGGAAACAGATGAAAGACTAACTGATTCAGGGAATCCGGGCTGTTATTATAATAGACAATATTTTCACTTCCCTGCAGCTGACCGGTTATGGGATCAAAATTGATCTTAATATCATAATCAGCCCGGTTTTGCCAGTAGTTTTTTCCTGGTTTTCCGTCATAGGAGCGGGTATTTTGATCGTATCCTTTTTTAATATCGATCGGCATGTAGAGTCCCGTTTTTTGGGCGTAAGCGGCTGAAAGGTAAATTAAAAACATTCCTGCAGTGGAAATAGCAAATAATTTTTTCATGGTGATATTTTTAAAATCTGAAACTTGTCTTTGTTTAAAATAAAAACATTCAGGTGTTTACCAATATTAATTTAGTGTCAGATTTATTCATATTATGAGGCGAATCATACTCTCATAATGACTTATTAAATGCAGTCTTCCGGAAAGTGATCCAAAATTATTGATGCAGGTAAAGATTCACTTTGACTTATTGCATTATTTTGCTTGATTCTGTCGGTCATAATTTACATATTATATATTACCGGTGATTAATTACTATAGAGACCCGGTGATAAATTTTAGTGAGTTATTAATCCTTCAGGAAAGGGATGAAACCGTCCAATGAAAGGTAAAATAGTCTCACACTATAAGATTCTGGAAAAATTAGGAGGGGGCGGAATGGGGGAGGTATACAAGGCTGAGGACCTGAAACTCAGGCGCACAGTCGCACTCAAATTCCTGCCGGCATATTTCAGCAGAGACTCAGAAGCAAAAAAAAGATTCATTCTGGAAGCACAAACCGCCTCTTCACTGGATCACCCTAATATCTGCACTATTTATGAAATCGATGAGACCAGCGATTTCCCGGATCAGGCTGCCGGAAAAATGTTTATTGCAATGGCCTATTATGAAGGCGAAATACTTAAGAATAAAATCCAGCCCAGACTGATCAGTCAGAATGATGCTGTAAATATTGCAATCCAGGTAGCAAAAGGATTGGCAAAAGCTCATCAGCAAGGAATAATTCACCGCGATATCAAGCCTGCAAATATTATAATTACAAGAGATAATGTGGTTAAGATTCTGGATTTTGGATTGGCCAGATTAGCCGGCAGATCGGATATAACCAGACCCGGAATTACTATGGGAACTTTGTCATATATCTCGCCCGAGCAGATCCAGGGGAAAAGGTCCAGTCATACAACCGACATCTGGTCATTCGGTGTAATGTTATATGAAATGCTTACCGGCGAACTGCCATTTAAAGGAGAGATTGACCAGGCAGTAATATATTCAATACTGAATGAAGCCCCCGAGCCTCTCAAAATTAAGGTACCAAGGCAGCTGCAAAGGATTTTACACCGGCTGCTGGAAAAGAATCAGGAGGATCGATATCAGAATATGGATGATGTCATTTCAGACTTGAAAACTGTTGAAAGTCAGCGTGACCCGGGCAGGATGGAAAAATCCGGGTCATCTGTTGCTGTCCTGCCGTTTAGGAATATGAGTGGTGATTATAAACAGGAATATCTGTGTGAGGGAATAGCAGAAGAGATTATTAATGCATTAACACTGCTGAAGGGATTGAGAGTAGTATCCAGAACATCATCATTTGCATTCAAAGAAAAGCAGATGGAGATTCGGGAAATTGGAAGGAAACTTAATGTGGCTTTAATACTGGAGGGGAGCGTTAGGAAAATGAACAACCAGTTAAGAATAACCGCACAGCTTATCAATGTTGCGGATGGTTGTCATATATGGTCAGCCAGGTACGACAGAACCTATAACGATATTTTTGCCATTCAGGATGAAATATCTCTGTCAGTTGCTGATAAACTTAAAATAGAATTGATGGAAAGTGAACGGACAGAGCTAACCAGGCGGCAGACCTTCAATCTTAAAGCCTTTAATATGTACTTAAAGGGGCGATATTATTCACTGAGAATGACAAAAGAGGATATTTCAAAAGCCATTGGCTATTTTGAGAAGACTATTGAAATTGATCCCAAGTATACGCAGGCATATGCCTCCCTTTCTCTGGCATGGATTCTATTGACTTCCTATTGGTTTGTTCCCTCAGAACAGGTTAGTTCGCATGCAAGAGAGGCAGCGAAAAAAGCATTGGAATTGAACCCTAATTTATCCGAAGCACTGGCCTGTCAGGGACTAATAAAGATTCTATTCGAATGGGATTTTGAAGGATCCAGAAAAGATTTCCTAAAATCAAGGGAAGTACAGCCTGATACATCTATTGCACCGGCAGGACTTGCTTTTTATTATGTCGTAACAGGTAACACTGATGAAGCCATAAAAATTCTGGAACATGTTCTTGAAGTCAACCCATTGGCAGTAAATATAAATAACAATATCGGCGTATATCTGCTGCGCTGCAAAAAATACCAGGAAGCGAGGGATATTCTTCATTCACTTCTGGATTTCGTTCCTGATCACCCCTATTCATTATGGATTCTGGGGCAGACTTACATACTGGAGTCACAGTATGAAATAGGGATTAAGCTTATTCAGAAAGCTCTGGACTATTCAAACCAATTTGCCCCAATTCTGGCTGCGCTGGGATGGGCATACGCAAGAATAGACAAACCTGCAGAAACCAGGAAGATTTTGAATAAAATGAAGAAAAAAGCAAAATCCGAGTATATAAATCCTTACCTGTTCGCTAAAATTTATGCCGCATTAAATGAAAAAGACAAAGCCTTTCAGTGGTTAAACAAAGCGGTGGATGAAAAAGACCATGCTATTCTGCAGATTATAACAGATGAATCAGTGGACAACCTGCGGTCCGATAGGAGATTCCCAAAATTATTGAAAAAAATGGGTTTATATAGTTACTACATACAAATAAAAAATAAATAAAGAATATGGCCTGAAGATGAAAATACTTTTTATTACCGGTTCCGTAGGACTGGGACATGTATTCAGAGATCTGGAAATAGCCAAAGAATTACGTTATCAATACCCGGAACAGGAAATATTATGGTTAGCCAGTCAACCAGCCAAGGGGATACTTTCAGAAGCCGGTGAGACTCTTCACCCCGAAATTGATCAGTGGGCTGAAGAGACCGAAATCATGGAGGAGATAAACCGGGAAAATCGGAATAAAGGAAAATTCCACGAAGTGAATCTGGTTAAGTATCTTTTTAATGCCAGAACCAATTGGAGCAGCAACATTAAAATCTTTAATGAAATAATGAGTAAGGATAACTTCAGTTTGGTTATTGGTGATGAATCCTATGAAATTGCAATTGCTCTTCGTGATAATCTTATAAAAATAAAGCCTACCTTCCTAATGATTTACGATTTTATGGGAGCAGATGTTACAACCATGAATCCGCTTGAGAGATTGATAGCTTATAAGACCAATTACGGCTGGGCCAAAGGATTTCAGCATGTTCCTGATAAAGTAATGACCAGGATTTTTATAGGCGAACCGGAAGATATTCCTGATAAAAGATTCGGTTTTTTGCTGCCAAATCGGAGAGAATTAGCAAAAAGACATTCACACTTTGTCGGTTATATTTTACCATTCGATCCGTTAAATTATAAAAACAAAGAAACTGTACGCAAAAAGTTAAATTACGGTGGTGAACCACTGATTATCTGCTCGGTGGGAGGTACCTCTGTTGGTCTGCCTCTTCTGGAATTATGCCGGAGGACATTTCCATTTCTTAAGAAAGAAATTCAGGGTCTTAAAATGATTTTAGTATCGGGTCCGCGTATTTCGGTTGAAGACCAGGACCTGCCTGAAGGATTAATTATAAAAAATTACCTGCCTGAACAATATGAACATTTTGCAGCCTGCGATCTGGCAGTAGTGCAGGGAGGTAGTACCACTACCTTAGAATTGACAGCACTTAATAAACCGTTTATTTATTTTCCGGTGAAAGGACACTTTGAACAGCAGTTTCATGTGTCATCAAGACTTCAGCGGTTTAAGGCCGGAATAAAAATGCAGTTTGCGAAAACAACACAGGATTTACTGGCGGAAACGATTATTGCTAATATAGGGAAAGAAGTGAATTATCCGGTTTTGCCTCTGAATGGAGCCAGGAATACTGTTAATGTAATAACAAAAATCTTAGCAGGATAAACATGGCTGATCAAAATATTCAGAGATATGAAAGCCTTATTGAATTAGCATCCAGTCTGGGTAGGCAAAATGAG
>DJMM01000028.1 GCA_002435365.1 Ignavibacteriales bacterium UBA6490 | reverse complement strand
TTTTAATCAGGTTAGAATCAGGTTAGAACCAGGTTAGATCGGGATCAGACCGGCAGCAGGTGACCAATCAAAACCTAATGGGATTATAATAGCTTATTTTTAAAAAAGGCTCTTTTTGCCAAATTTGAAGGTTTTTAACATTCCGAAAAATAATGGCTGAAATGTCCGGAATGAATCCTTTCCTTTCATTATCAGCTTCAGGCTGTAGTCCTCGGAAGAATTTGTTCTTATATAAATAACCTGTGCATACTGACCTGCGGTTTCCTCGGGATCATTGTAATAAATGCTGTAATCCTCATATTCTTCGGAATATTTATACCGGGATGGGTTAAACAGATATTTCTCTTTTACTTCCAGATGAATATAGGGAGGAGGATCATATATATCCGCCATCCCCCAGAAAGTCACTCCGTCAAGCTTCTTTTTTACATTCTGGTCAATAAATGTCCATCCGTCGGGATATTTAATTCTGACATCAAGAGTTTTTTCGCTGTACAGATTACGCAACCCGGTAGTATCAATGTTTTTATCTTCAGGGGAATAAAAATAGGAAACACTCTCATCAGGTTTCTCCTGGTCAGGCTGCTTATCCGGCTTTTCTTCTTCAGCCTTCACAGCCTCTTCTTCTGCAGCAGGTGCTTCTTTTGTAAACATTCCTGTAGTTACTTGCAGGTACGGAGATCTCATACTTTCATCATCCGGTGCCACCTGAATTATGATTGAAATTATTAAAAACAGGAGAAGATGCACAAGCAGCGATGCTGCATAATTCTTCAGTATGGTTTTTATATTTATAATTTTCTTCATCCAAAGTATTTTTTGACTGGCTCTAATTTAGTAATTTTGGCGGTTCAAAATTAATATACAGGCCAGTTTTTATATGAGATATTTAGTAACAGGCGGTGCCGGCTTTCTGGGAATCAACCTGGTACGGTTTTTACACCGGAGGGGACACGAAGTTGTTTCCCTGGATATTGCTGATTTCGATTATCCCGATATGAAGGATAAAATTAAAATTATAAGGGGTGATATCAGGGATAAAAATATTGTGGATGAAGCCGTTAAAGGGTGCAATATTGTGGTCCATACCGCTGCAGCCCTGCCTTTATACAAACCGGAAGATATTTTCTCAACGGACATTGAAGGAACCAGGAACCTTCTGGAGGCCTCTGAAAAACAGGGAGTTGATAGATTCATACATATATCATCCACTGCTGTTTACGGAATTCCGGATCACCATCCGCTCCTTGAGGACGATAAACTCGACGGCGTAGGTCCTTATGGTGAGGCAAAAATTCTTGCTGAAGAGGAATGCCTCGGCTACCGCCAGAAAGGAATGTGCGTCCCGGTTCTGCGCCCCAAATCTTTTATCGGTCCGGAAAGGCTGGGTGTATTCGACCTGTTATATGACTGGGCCCGGGACGGAAAAGGCTTCCCCATGATCGGGAAAGGGAATAACAGGTACCAGCTTCTCGATGTTGAGGACCTTTGTGAGGCTGTTTATCTCTGCGCAGAACTTGACAAGGAAAAAGTTAACGATACATTTAATATCGGCGCAAAAGAATTTACAACGATGAAGGAAGATTACCAGGCAGTACTCGATTATGCCGGATTCGGAAAGAAAATTGTCGGTCTTCCCGAAAAACCGATAATATATACATTGAAATTTCTGGAGCTGCTGAAACTTTCCCCTCTGTATAAATGGGTTTATGAAACGGCATCCAAAGATTCTTTCGTTTCAATCGGGAAGGCCGAAAAAGTTCTTGGATACAAACCGAAATATTCCAATAAAGATGCGCTGATAAGGAATTATAAATGGTATCTGGAGAATGCGGATAAAATTCAGGAAAGCAGCGGTATTTCCCATCGCGTCAGATGGAAACAGGGCATACTTAGGCTTGCAAAAATATTTTTTTAATGTTTGAATTATTGTACGACGGTAAAATTCCAAAGCGGCGAAGACGATCAGGTCATTTAACATTTACGAATAAGTTTTTATATTTAGATATCAAGTAAACGGAGAAACCATGGCAGATAAAAAAGATTTTCTGAAAGATCAGATACAGCATATCGACATTAAGAAGCATAATGTTGTTCCGCTGGTCGATGCAATGGAGAAAATGGCATTTTCCGCACGCACTCTTAACCGGGCATCCAGGATTTATGATATGATGCTTAATGATAAGGAATGCAGTGTTATACTTACCCTTGCCGGAAGTATTTTCAGTGCAGGCCTTAAAAAAGTTGTGTATGATATGGTAATGAATAATATGGTTGATGCCATAGTATCTACCGGTGCCATAATTGTAGACCAGGATTTTTTTGAAGCACTGGGATTCAGGCATTATATAGGCACACAGTTCAGCGATGATAACCAGCTTCGCGATCTCGCCATTGACAGGATTTATGATACATACATTGACGAGGATGAACTTAGAATATGCGATGAAACGGTAGGTAAAATCGCCGATAGCCTTGAACCGCGTCCCTATTCTTCACGTGAATTCATCTGGGAGATGGGAAAATACCTGGAAAACAACGGCGGACCGAAAGTAGAGGACAGTGTGGTCTGGGCGGCATATAAAAAGAATGTTCCCATCTTCGTACCTGCCTTTTCCGACTGCTCTGCCGGATTTGGATTTGTAATGCATCAGACGCAGAATCCGGATAAGCACTGCTCGATCGATTCGGCAAAGGATTTTCTGGAGCTTACAAAAATAAAACTTGCCGGAAAGACCACCGGTATATTTATGATCGGCGGTGGTGTTCCTAAAAATTTCACACAGGATATTGTGGTGGCTGCGGATATTCTTGAAGGCACAGCAGATATGCATAAATACGCGATCCAGATTACTGTAGCGGATGAAAGGGATGGCGCCCTGTCTGGTTCAACTTTAAAGGAAGCCAGCTCGTGGGGTAAGGTTGAAACCACTTATGAGCAGATGGTTTATTCGGAAGCGACAATTGCCATGCCTCTGGTTGCCGGTTATGGTTATCATAAAGGCGCCTGGAAAAAAAGGGAAGCGAAGGAATATCAGAAGCTTTTTGAAAAGGTAACAGTTTAGATCTTCAGCAGAGGGACGGCAGCGGGATAATTGCAAGCAACAATTAAAACACTGCCATCTCCTTTTACGGCAATGTAATATAGCCATTAAACATATTTCTTTGCCGTTTATCATCAGCTTGCTTTTCATATTTTCAGCAGATGCTTATCTTATATGATATTTAAGCTTTTAAGTGATTATTAAAAATTCAATAAAATGTACGAGGAGTACGTATGACAATTCATAAAAAATTATTCTTTTTGATTGCTGTATTTGCAATTACAGCACTCGCGCAGGAAGTAAAGATTCCCGACTATTCATCTACACCACGCAGCCAGGTTCCCCAGGAATATAAATGGAAAATAGAAGACATTTATGCTTCTAATGAGGCCTGGTACCAGGATAAGGACAAGGCTGTGAAGATGGTTGGCAAAATTGAGGAGTTATCAAAAGACTGGACTTCCTCACCTGCTAAAATGCTCGAAGTGTTTAAAGCTTATGAGGAAATAAATAAGATGATCGGCAAACTTTATAATTATGCCGGTCACCAGGCAAATGTGGAACTAAGCAATACCGAGTATCAGAATATGCGCGGTGAAATCCAGCAGGTTGCTGTGGGTATGAGCGTGAAGTTCTCATTTATTAATGATGACATACTGAAAATGCCCGAGGAAAAAGTTAAAAAGTTTCTTGACCAGGAACCGGGCCTGAAACCTTACCGCTTCAGCATTGAACAGATACTTAGATCGCGCGCGCATATTCTTCCTCTCGAGCAGGAGCAGATATTAAGCCAGACCGGTTTATTTGCATCGATGAACGAGGATGCAGCCAATATGCTTAATAATGTTGATATCCCGTCCCCGGAAGTTACCCTTTCCGATGGTTCAAAGATTACCCTGAATATTGCAAATTATAACGTGCAGAGGGGTGGTAAAGTAGCTGAGGACCGTACACTGGTTATGAATACTTTCTGGAATAACCATAAGCAGTTTGAAAACTCACTCGGAGTTCTTTTGGACGGTGAGATGAAAAAGCACCTGTTCAACGCAAGGGTAAGAAAATATCCTGATTGCCTTAGTGCAAAACTGTACAGTGATAATATAGACACTTCCGTTTATATAAATCTTACCAAAATGGTAAAAGAAAATCTTGAGCCTATGCACAGGTACCTGAAGCTGAAACAGGAATTGCTCGGTCTTCCGACTCTCCGCTATGAGGATATGTATGCCAGCGCAGTTAAAAGCGTGGATAAGAAATACACATATGACGAAGCTGAAAATATTATCATAAATGCCCTTTCGCCGCTCGGTGCAAAGTATACTGGTGTTCTCAAAACTGCCTTTGCAAATGGATGGATAGATGTTTATCCTAATAAGGACAAGGAAAGCGGTGCATATTCCAGCGGTGTTTACGGAGTTCATCCTTTTATTAAAATGAACTATGACGGAGAATATGAAGGCATATCCACCCTCGCACATGAGCTGGGCCATTCGCTGCACTCCTACCTGTCCTATGAAAAGCAGCCTTATGCCGATGCATTTTATCCGATATTCCTGGCAGAAGTTGCCTCCACTTTCAATGAAAACCTGCTGATGGATTATATGCTGAAGAATGAAAAGGATGATCTTTTCAAGCTTTATATCCTCGACAATTATATTGACCGGATGAGAAGCACCATATACAGACAGACACTGTTTGCCGATTATGAACTTACAATGCATCGCCGCGTGGAAGAAGGAAAATCATTAACACCGGACTGGCTGAGTAAAACATATCTCGATTTAGTAAGAGAATATTATGCCCACGATAAGAATGTTGTGGAAGTAGGGGATTATATTCAGAATGAGTGGAGCTTCATTCCTCATTTTTATTTAAACTTCTATGTTTTCCAGTACAGCACAGGGATGATCGCTTCTCTTGCATTGAGCGAAAAAGTATTGAACGGCACTGACGCAGACCGCGACAGGTACATTGCGTTCCTCAGCTCAGGTGGTAATGACTACCCGATCAATATTCTCAAAAAAGCAGGCGTAGATATGACTGATAAAGCAACATATACAGCTGCCTTCAAACGCTTCGGAGAATATGTTACTGAAATGGAAAAGATTACTGAACGTCTGAAAAAAGCCGGCAAGATCTAAGCTTAAAATATTTTATTATCCGTTTAAGTTCAATAAAATCCCTCTTTTATAAGAGGGATTTTTATTTATAGCCAGTAAGCTGCAAATTATTTCCGGATTCAAATCTTCCCGGTTTTTTTTTATCTTTGTAAAAACCGAGATTGCCATGGAATACAGAATATTAGGAAAAACGGGAATAAAAGTATCGCTTATAGGCTTTGGAGCCTGGGGAATCGGGGGTCCCGCAATGGCCGGCGATATTCCGATCGGCTGGGGTCCGGTTGATGATTCTGCTTCCGAAAAAGCAATTCTTAAAGCATGCGAACTTGGAGTTAATTTTTTTGATACCGCCGATTTTTACGGACTTGGCCACAGCGAGGAACTCCTGGGCAGAGTGCTGAAAGGGAGAGACGTTGTTATTGCTACCAAAGTCGGCCATCAGCTTATGGATGACAGCACCATCCATCTGAATTATACAAAAAAATATATTCTGGAAGCATGCGATAAAAGCCTTACCCGCCTGAAGCGCGACGTTATTGATGTTTACCAGCTGCACAGCGCAAAAATGGAACACCTTGAAACCGGTGAGCCTGCTGAAGCCATGGAACAGCTCAAGAAAGAAGGAAAAATAAGGGAGTGGGGTCTCTCGCTTAATACTTTTGAACCCGATGCCGAAGCTGAGTATATGGTTAATCATAAACTGGGTTCAACCTTTCAGCTGGTGCTGAATATTATCAATCAGAAATCGCTTGAAAAAGCAGTGCCCCTGGCTGCAGCTAACGGCTATGGTATAATTGCCCGGATGCCGCTGCAGTTTGGACTTCTTACTGGTAAGTTCAGTAAGGAAAGCCACTTTGAGAAAAACGACCACAGAAGTTTCAGACTGACAACCCCGGTTCTTCATCAATCCCTTGAAAAACTGGAACCGGTGTGGGAGATTAATAAAAAGTATAGTGTTTCAAAAACGAGCTTTGCGCTTAGTTTCATCGCATCACATCCTGAAGTATCTACAATAATCCCGGGAATTAAATCTGTAACGCAGGCAGAAGAAAACACACAGGATATACTGAAGCTCGACAGCAGCGATATGAATTTGCTTCACGGGATGTATAAGGATGAGTTCGAACACCTGATGCGCACATTTGTGTAATATTTAATTTTATTTCAGAGATCATAAAATGATAACAATAAACTCGCTCCATAAAAACAAGCCCCTGCTTTTCGACGGGGGCATGGGTACCGAGATCCAGAAAAAAGGTCTGAAATCCGGCGACCCCCCCGAAATAATGAATATAACTTCACCGGAAAGCGTTAAGGATATTCATTCAAATTATATTTTGTCCGGGGCAACTGTAATCGAGACAAATACATTCGGAGGCAACAGACTGCGCCTGGGGAACGATCTCAAAATGAAGCTGGAAGAGATTAACGTCTCTGCTGTAAAAGCAGCAATGGATGCTGCAGGGCATAATGCATTTGTGGCCGGTTCTGTGGGACCCACCGGAAGTGTGCTGGAACCCTTTGGAGACCTTTCCGCCGAACAAGCTGAAGATATTTTCACCGAACAGATCTCAGCCCTTCTTAAAGGAGGTGCGGAAATTATAGTTATAGAGACGATGATGAGTCTNNTATAATGTTTCCGGAGATGAGATAAATACCCCTTTCGGCGAATCTGTCGAGTATGCATCGGCACAATTAATTAATAGCGGTGCGGATTTTATAGGCAGCAACTGCGGCAACGGTTTTGAGAATATGCTTGTTATCGGAAGAAAACTGAGAGACGCTTCAAATATCCCGGTTCTGCTGCAGCCGAATGCAGGCCTGCCTGTTCTTGAAAACGGCAAGCTCTTGTATAAAGGTTCACCTGAAGAATATGCCGCTTTTGTAAAACAGGCTGTGGATTACGGTATCGATTTTATTGGCGGATGCTGCGGAACGACCTATTCGCATATACGCGCTGCATCGGATACCCTGAAACACATGCGTATTGATAAATCAACGGAATAAAATTATTTTTCATTAAGAAATTTTTATCAGAAGGAAAAATATGGAACATCTTATTGCACACATTGAAATACCGTCAGCCAACCTCGAAAAATCACAGAAGTTTTATACTGAATTATTCGGGTGGGAATTTAAGCCTTTTGGTAACGGATACCTTCTGTATAACAACCGTAAGGGAATTACAGCCGGGCTCCGTAAAGCAGATAAAATAGCAAAAGGGGAGAAGACGATCTTTCATGTAAATGTGAATAACATCGATGAGACCCTTAAAAAGGTAAAGAAACTGGGCGGAAAGACCGAACGGGAGAAAACAGCAATTCCGGTTATGGGATACTATGCACTCCTGAAAGATCCCGACGGAAATACAATCGGATTGTTCCAGGGTCACTGATAAAACCGGAGCACAGGCATTATTTTTATTTCCATGAGGACATCTCCTGCACCTATTTCAGGGGCTTTTTCTTACCTGACAGCCCTTGGAATGGCTCTGGCAGAAGGCTTTGGACTTTACAGAAATTTTTTTTTAATTTGTCATCCGGCTGCAGTTATTTTACAAGGCTGATTAAAGACAGAATTATGGCGAGGGCACTTCTGTTATTTTCTGTAAGCGTCCCTATCCATATACCAAGCATTGATGTTGAACAAGACCTGAAATTGAAATTAAAAAGTTAATATAACGGACAGTTATATTTAACCATAGAATTAAACAAGTTTAGAATGGCAAAGTTAATCCAGTTATACCGGGAACCAGGTTCAAAACCGGGAATTTCAAAAGCTGAAAAGATTAAAAAGAATAAAAAAGAGGGACAGCTTAATTTATTCGGACAGGATTTACTGGTTATCAAACTCCCCTTCCGGTATAAAACCTTCGACCAGGCGCTTTTCCTTGATGAACATAATGACCCCTTTGCAAAAGAAGCATACCGGAAAGCTATTGAAGCCGGAGACTGCATTGCGGATGCCTACTGCAACCTGGGGATCCTGCATTCCGAAAATAAGGAGTGGGAAGATGCGTTCGACTGCTTCTCAAAAGCGCTGATAAACGACCCGCGCCATTATGAAGCTCATTTTAATTTAGCAAACCTGTATTTCGATAAAAACGATTACCGCCTGGCAAAACTTCATTTTGAGATGACGAATATTATCGAACCCTCTTTTCCGAACTCATATTTTAACCTGGGACTCCTTTTTGCAAGTACCGGGCAGACTAAAAAAGCTTATTCCTCTTTTCAGAAATATATCACCCTTGTGCCTGATGATGAAGCTGTAAAAGCGCGGGAGTTCATAGATAGTCTTGAAGAATCAAGGGTAATCAATTAATAAGAATCCGCCGGGTGATCTTTTATTTACGGAGCCGGGCAGAATTCCTTCATTTTTTCCAAAATCTCTTTCATCGATTCCGCAGTGCCGGCCGGTTCTATGCCGAGGCTTTTCAATTTCGAAATGTCGAGCGAAACATCTTCCACTTTTGGCACTTCAGGAACATCATCCATTGTTATCTGCTCAATAAGATTTTTGTCAAAGCCTGCCGCATCGCATAATATTTCACCCAGTTCAACGCGCGATAATCTTTCCGCTCCGCCGAAATTTATTACAGTATTTCCCGCTCCCGATGCTATCAGCTTTTCCATCATTTTTCCGGCATCGTGCAGCGAAAGGGGAGAGCGGTACTGGTCCCTGAATAATCTTACCGGCCTGCCGCTGCTCAAATTCTTGTACATATAGTTGAAGAAATTCTCTGCATTGTTCAATCCGAAGCCGTACAGAAGGGCAGTGCGCAAAACAAGATATTTTTCAGCAGTCTCAATTGTTTTTGTCTCTCCCATTAATTTTGTTTCAGCATAAAGCGATGCCGGTATCAGCTTGCCGTCCTCTTTAAGATAAGATCCCCGGTAACCTGCATAAACAAGGTCCGTGGAAATATAGATCATCTTTATATGAGAATGATTGCAGAGCTCTGCGATATTCGCTGTGCCGGTAACATTCGTGTTATAGATCTGTGCGGATGAAATCCCTTTTGGAATTACCGGCGAGGAGATGGCAGCTGCGTGGATTACAAGTTCCGGGCGGAACATTGCAAAAATATCGTGCATCCTGTTGATATCCGTAATATCTCCTTTTGCCGCATTGAAGTGAAGACAGTCCCCCTCCTTAGAATGAAACACAGTTAATATTTCATTATGCTTTGAAAGGTAGCAGTTAAGGTATTGACCCAATACCCCGCTGCCGCCGGTAATTAATATTTTCATGGCAGACAGATCTTTCCTAAAATAGTTGGTTTTAGCGCACCGGTTACATTCGGTATGTTGGACGGCTTAAAACACACCGTTTCATTTGCCAGGAAGGCAAAACAGACCGCCTCCTTGGCATCGGATGTTATGCCTGTGAAATCAATTTTGCGGAGTTTTGTGGTTTTACCGAAATATGACGAAAGCTTTTTTACAAGATACCTGTTTTCCGCGCCTCCGCCGCTTACATAAAGCTCATCCGGAAACTCTTTTATGTGCAGCTCAAAATTTTTGTACACCGCATAGGCTGTAAATTCAGTAACTGTTGAAATTATATCTTCATTATTTATCTGCGGCGACTTGCTGTTAAGTATTTTATTAATAAAATTCATTCCATAGTACTCCCTGCCGGTCGATTTGGGAGGTTTTTTTGAAATGAACTCATCGGTTTCGATTATCTTTTCAAAAAGTACCGGGTTCAGTTTTCCGGACGCGGCTATTTTTCCGTTATTGTCATAATCGATGTTAAACAGTTTTTTTGCAAGCAGGTCGATCATCATATTGCCGGGACCGGTATCGAAGGCGATGGTTTCTTCAGGCGGGGAATTTTTCTTTATATAAGTGATGTTTGAAATTCCGCCAATGTTCAGAAGCGCCCGGTTCTTTTTCTTTGACCTGAACAGCACATAATCAAAATAGGGGACCAGGGGAGCGCCTTCTCCTTTCAGTGCCATATCGCCTGTTCTGAAATCACCGACTGTAAGAATGCCTGTCCTTTTTGCAATTACAGCGGGATCTCCTATCTGCAGTGTTGATCCGAACGAATAACCGAAAAAATTATTCTCATCTGAATTTGTTTTACCGGGAGGGAGGTGATGGATCGTTTGTCCGTGCGAGCCGATGAAATCAATATCG
>DJMM01000085.1 GCA_002435365.1 Ignavibacteriales bacterium UBA6490 | reverse complement strand
TCTTTTAGGACCGAATGGTGCAGGCAAAACCACACTTGTAAAGATCCTTCTTGGCATCACTTTTCCTTCCGCAGGTTCGGCAAAATTGCTGGATGCTGACATATCAGATTACCGTATACGAAAAAGGATCGGCTATCTTCCTGAAAATCATAAATTTCCGCTTTATCTTAATGGAGAAGAAGTTCTTCGCTACTTCGGCAGGTTCAGCGGAGCGGAGGAAAATACTTTAGATAAAAAAATTGATGAGCTCCTGGCGTTGGTTAAGCTCAGCAGCTGGAAAAGGGCAAAAATAAAAACTTATTCAAAGGGGATGCTTCAGAGGCTCGGGCTTGCGCAGGCATTGATAAATGATCCGGAATTAATTTTTCTTGATGAGCCCACCGACGGCGTTGATCCTATAGGCAGGGTGGAAATAAGGGAAGTACTTGTCGGGTTAAAGAATAAGGGGAAAACTATTTTTCTTAACAGTCATATGCTTTCAGAAACAGAAATGNNCTCAAAACCGACAGTGATATTCCGGGTGAGCTTCCGGGGGCATTTAAAAGGAATGATATTGGATCCTATAATCTTATCGTTAAGGACATCCATGAACTTAACCGGTACATCGATCTTATAAGGGCCTCCGGCATTGCTATAAAGGAAATTCAGCAGCAGAAAAATACTCTTGAAAATATGTTCATTGAACTTATACATAAAGCAGAAGGGGACAAAAAATGAAAAATATTCTGCTTATGACCCGTTATACGCTGCGTGAGGCAATGGCAAAAAAGGTCTTTATATTTTTTATCGGATTTTCTGTAATCAGCTTGATCATTCTTGCCGCAGTCCTGGGTGTTACCGATGCATCAAAATTTGCCCCGGAACTTGGAAAAGATACAGATGCTCTTCAGAAAATTATCGTGAATTTTCAGATGATTGTTTCCGGTTTCCTGGGTACCCTGCTGATTTTTCTGGCAGTTTTTTCAAGTGCGAATTTTATTTCATCGATGCTGGATAAGGGTACGGCAGATATATTTCTTTCTAAACCGCTCTCCCGAAGTCAGCTTATCTGGGGAAAATTCATTGGAGGGTGTCTTGTATTTTTAATAAATGTGCTACTGCCGATCNNAGCCAGCTCCTTTACTATGGCAGGACTCATGCTGATAAGATTACAGACTCTGCCCTCATCCGGGGAATTATCGAAGGGATATATTATATCATTCCAAAAACCTTCGAGCTTATGGGAAATGTTACAAATAACCTAATATTCGGACGAGGCATTGATGATTTTCAGCCTCTAATAAGTTCGTTTATATTCTTGATTTTAATGCTTTTTTCAGCAAATTATTTTTTTGGAAAAAAGGACTTTTAACAACTGGATGATTAAATCATTTAAAAATATTAATAAAATAAATCTAAACAGATCGGAAAAATAATGCAGGATGATAAACTTAAACTGGAAGACTTTCTAAACAGATCAAAAGTCGATGATGAAGGTGAGTATATAAATAATGTTGCAATAATCGGTGCCGGGGTAATGGGTCAGGGAATTGCACAGACAATTGCCGCAGCCGGAATTGAAGTTCTGCTGATTGAAAAAGATGACCTGTATCTTGAAAAAGCAAAAATTAATCTTTCGGAAAGCATAGACCGGGAGATCAAAAGATGGGCGATGACAAGTTCGGAAAAGAAATCTATTTTAAGCAGGATAAAATGGGCCTTGAGCTTTGAGACAATCAAAGATTATGATATCATAATTGAAGCTGTTGATGAAGACTATGAACTTAAAAAGAGGATCTTTCAGGCATTGGACAGGATTGCCAAGTCGGATACAATACTCGTTTCAAATACATCTACTCTTAGTCTTACAAAAATTGCAGAATTTACGGGGCGCCCCGGCAGGATAATCGGAATGCACTTTCTGAATCCGGTACCGAAGATTCCCCTGGTAGAGCTTGTAAAATGTGTGCACACCTCCAACGACACAGTTGAAGTTGTTAAGACCTTTGCTGCGCGTATCGGGAAAACCCCGGTGGAGGTTTATGAATACCCGGGCTTTGTAACCACCCGGGCAATTGTTCCGTTGCTGAATGAGGCAATGTACATTCTTATGGAAGGTGTTGCCACAGCTAAGGACATTGACACTGCGATGAAGCTTGGTTATAATTTCCAGAACGGGCCGCTTGAAATGGCAGATTCCATGGGTCTGGATGAAGTTCTTGCCTGGATGGAAACTTTATGGAAAACTCTCGGAGAACCAAGATACAGGGCTTGTCCGGTTCTGCGTAAGCTTGTCCGCGAGCAAAAACTAGGTCGTAAGACCGGTGAAGGATTTTATAAGTATGATGAAAACGGGAAAATTATTTTAAAATCAATATAAGCGAAAAAATGAAAGTATTAGTTCTAAATTGCGGCAGTTCATCAATTAAGTATCAGTTCATTGATACCGGAAAAAAGTTCGCTCTTGCAAAAGGAGTGGTAGAGCGGATTGGAATGAACAGTGCTATTCTAACTCACAAACGATATGATGATGAGGAAATCAAGATTGTCGGAGAAATTCTGGATCATTCAATTGCCATTGAGTATGTGCTTGGGGTTATGCTGAGCAAAAATCATGGCGTGATTGATGACAAGGACGATATTGATGCGGTAGGGCATCGTGTGGTTCACGGCGGCGAATCTTTCTCAGGTTCTGTTTTTATAACCGATGAAGTAATCCAGGTTCTGCAGAACAACATAGAGCTTGCGCCGCTGCATAATCCTCCGAATATAAAAGGTATACAGGCTGTAAAAAGGATAATGCCTACAACTCCTCAATGCGGTGTATTTGATACAGCTTTTCATTTAACCATGCCTCCGGAGGCTTTCCTTTACGGTATTCCTTACGAGCTTTATAAAAAGCATAAAATAAGGAGATACGGTTTTCATGGTACCTCCCACAGGTATGTGTCAATTGAAGCCTCAAAAATTCTTGGAAAAGATATCAGTGAGCTGAAGCTTATAACTGCACACCTTGGAAACGGGTGCAGTATGGCAGCAGTAAAAAACGGAAAATCTGTTGACACCACCATGGGTTTTACTCCACTGGAGGGATTGCTTATGGGTACCCGCAGCGGTGACCTTGATCCATCGCTGATTTTATATATTATGAGTAAAGAAGGGTTATCGATTAATGAAGCAAACACACTGCTGAACAAACACAGCGGGTTGCTGGGCATCAGCGGTGAAAGCAGTGATATGAGGGAAATTGAAGCAGCTGTTAAGGATGATCATAAGAGGGCAAAATACGCATTTAATGTATTTGCATATAAAATAAAAAAATATGTAGGTGCATATTCAGCGGTTATGGGCGGATTAGATGCGCTAATTTTTACCGGCGGCATCGGCGAAAATTCCAGTCTTGTAAGAGAATATGTTTGCAGGGACATGGAGTATCTCGGTATTCGCCTGGATTCCGGTAAAAACCATAATAAAGAAATCATAATCTCTGAGGATAATTCCAGGACTGCAGTAATGAGAGTTCCGACAAATGAAGAGCTGGTTATTGCGCTTGATACTGCAGAGATAGTAACTGAAATTAAAGAAAAAGAAGCAGTCTGATTTTTATCCGGGCATGCATCTGCATGTCCGGCTATTCTCTAGTTTACCATCGCACGAAAAACATATATCTGAGCAACATTTAAAGCGGTACTGTGATTCTCGCAAATAAATTATTATGTTAATAAACAAAAATTTGGACAATAATGGTTAAAATACACCCAACATCGATCATAGGTAAGAAAGCAGAAATTGCTGACACAGTTGAAATTGGTCCTTTCTGTATAGTGGAGGATGGCGTCAGGATCGGCAGCGGCACCAGGCTTATGAGCAGCGTAACGATTTTAAAAGGTGCATCTATCGGGGAAAATAACACCTTTTTCCCGGGCTCAATTATCGGAGCAGTTCCGCAGGATCTTAAATTCTCCGGCGAGTCGACCGAGCTTATAATAGGCAATAACAATACAATCAGGGAATGCGTTACAATGAACAGGGGAACCGAAGCTACGGGCAGGAGCCTGGTTGGCAGCAAAAACTTTTTTATGGCATATTCACACGTGGCACATGACTGTGTAATAAGTGATAATTGTATACTTGCAAATTCTGTAGCTTTAGGCGGGCACGTTTTTCTTGGGAACTATGTAATTCTTGGCGGACTTGCGGGAGTGCATCAGTTTGTCAGAATCGGGGATCATACAATGATCGGGGCCAGCAGTATGGTGGTGAAGGATGTTATTCCGTATGCTTTGTTTTCAGGCAATCCGCTTGACTATGAGGGATTGAATCTGGTGGGTTTAAAAAGAAGGGGATTCACAGTTGATAAAATTGATCTATTAAAGGATTGTTTTAAGTATCTCTTTAAATCAGGGTTAAATGTTTCCCAGGCAGTAGAGAAGATCAGATCCGGAGTTCAATCTGTTCCTGAGGTTGAAAATCTGTTAACGTTTATTAGTGCCAGTAAAAGGGGTATTGCCAAATAAGCAAAAAATCAATTGATATTTATTTTTATTATTGTAAATTCATACAACCTTTATTATTATAAACCGGGAGAGAGTGCATGGACCTTGGATTGAACGGGAAGACAGCTCTTGTTACGGCATCCAGTAAAGGGATAGGAAAAGCTGTGGCAGAACTTCTTGCTTCAGAAGGCTGTCGTGTGGCAATATGTTCGCGGTCAAAACAGAATCTTGAAAACACAGCCGCGGAAATAAGAAAGCGGTATGAAAGTGATGTTACATGGTGTGTCTGCGATCTGAATAAACTGCGAGATATTGAAAATACATTCGCTGTAGTTAAAAAACAGTTCGGCACCATAGATATTCTTGTAAATAATTGCGGCGGACCAATACAGGGGAACTTCAGAGAGCTGAAAGACGAAGACTGGCAGAATGCTTTTGAGCAGATTCTGCTGAGTGCAGTTAAATTCTCCAATCTTATTATTCCCGATATGATTCTGAAGGAGTGGGGCAGAATCATAAATATAACTTCAGTTTCGGTAACTCAACCTGTGGATGATCTGATTTTATCAAATTCACTTCGAAGAGGAGTTATAGGATTTGCAAAGACTATCAGCAATGAGGTGGCAAAATACAATATTACTGTTAATAATATAGCTCCCGGTTATACACTGACAAACAGGTTATATGATCTTGCAGTTCATAAAGGAAAAACCAGCGGAATGTCCCACGAAGAAATATTGTCCGATATGGCAAAGAATATTCCCGTTAACAGGTTAGGCCGCCCTGAAGAGGTTGCCTCTCTGGTGGTCTATCTTGCTTCAAATTTAGCCGGGTACATTACCGGAACAACTATTACAGTTGACGGCGGCAGGACACAAGGATACTGAGCATTTTATAATTAAGATAATAAATTGAAGTCACAAGTTGAATTAATTATTCCGCCAGGCAAGCTGTCGGATAAAGATTATCTTTACGCTTCTGCTGCGGCTGCGACGCAAAAAGATTTAGCTGAGATCACTGCTGTCAGTCCCGTAAGAAGATCGCTTGATGCCAGATCAAAAAATCCCATTTACAGGGTGCTTGCAGATATATATATAAATGAACTACCCGGCGATCCTGAGCCTCCTATTACTTACAGCAAAATTAAGGGAGATAAGAGGATTATTATCGTGGGATCGGGACCAGCAGGTTTATTTGCTGCTCTGCAGTCAATTGAGCTTGGAATTAAACCTGTAATTCTGGAGAGAGGAAAAGATGTACAAGCGCGCAGACGTGATTTGAAGAATATCCAGCAGCATCACCTTGTTAATCCCGATTCAAATTACTGTTTTGGTGAAGGNNCGATTTTATAATTAAAGATAAATCGATGCAGGGTGTTATTGTAAATGGTAGCGATGAAGTAACCGGGGATGCTGTTATTCTGGGAGTGGGACACTCGGCAAGGGATATTTATTACCTGCTGCGGGAACATAACATCAAAATGGAACCGAAGGAGTTCGCAATGGGAGTAAGGATCGAACATCCCCAGCCTCTCATAAATGAGATACAGTATCACTCAACAGAATATTCCGAACTTCCGCCTGCATCCTATAATCTAAGCTGCCAGGTTGGGGGGAGAGGTGTGTATTCATTTTGTATGTGTCCGGGAGGTATAATTATTCCGGCGTCAACTGCTCCGGATGAACTGGTAATAAATGGAATGTCGTATTCGAAAAGAAATTCCCGGTATGCAAACTCAGGTTTTGTTGTAACGGTTAATGAAAAAGATATGGATAAATATATAGATCATTATCCATTAAACGGATTGAAATTCCAACAGGAATATGAAAAGATTGTTTACGGCAACAGTAATTCTAGTCAGTCCGCACCTGCTCAGCGAATGACTGATTTTGTGGATGGGATTTTATCATCATCACTTCCGGGAACTTCATATATACCTGGAGTTATTTCAGCACCCCTGCACGAAATTCTGCCATCATTCATCGGGGATAACCTCCGGGAGGCATTCCGTGTTATTGACAAAAAGGTCAGAGGTTACTTTACCTCGGAAGCTTTAATATTAGCAGGGGAGAGCAGAACCAGTTCGCCGGTAAGGATTCTGCGTGATCCTGAAACATTTATGCACCCTGAAATATCCGGTTTCTTCCCTGCAGGTGAAGGTGCCGGGTTTGCCGGCGGTATAGTTTCCACAGGTGTCGATGGTGAAAACTGCGCCAAAGCTGCAGCCAGGTATATACTTGCCTGATTATTTGATAAAAACAACTTTATTTATTTTCCTGTAAGTCTTTGTATTTATTAAAGATAGTGCATTTATCCTAATAAAATAGATACCAGATGGTACTTCATCTGCTCTCCAGGTAATAAGGTGATTTCCACCCTGCATTACTTCATTTTTAATAAGAGCGATAACCTCTCCGGCAGCATTTATTACATCAATTTTAACCTCACTTTGATCCGGCAGATGCAAGGAAAATGCAGTGGCAGGATTGAACGGATTCGGGAATGCAGGACTCAAATAATAACCGCTGATATTCCCCGTTTCTCCCGCTGCAGTTCCGGTAAGACTTGAAAACTTATAAATTTTTCCGCTTCCTGCAACAAGACATACATAAAGTTCATTTTCCTTATCCGTACCAAACGAAGTAATTAAGCCGGGTGCGGTAAGCAGATACTCATTTAAAGGTGCTGCTGCAGAATCGTTTGTCAGCTTCCAGATGTTTTTGGAAAGATAATCACCGTAAATATATTTGCCGTATAGTTCAGGGATTCTGGATCCACGATAGACATAGCCGCCTGTTACTGCTACTCCACCCGATGTGTGGTTGTATTCCCATATTGGCGAAATTAAACCTTCTATTGTATCGCAGTTTGCCGGCGGATTATAACAATGATCCCCCTCTTTATACCGCCAGCCGTAATTTTTTCCCGATTCAATTATATCTATTTCCTCCCAGTCACCCTGTCCCACATCCCCGCACCAGATGCTTCCGTTAAAAGCATCAAAACTGAATCTCCATGGATTTCTCAACCCGTAAGCAAAAATTTCTTCACGGAATCCATTGCTGTTATCCTTATACGGATTATCTGGAGGGATAGCATAGTTCAGATTTCCTTCTACAGAATTTACATCGATGCGGAGTATTTTGCCGAGCAGTGTACTTCTGTTCTGAGCATTATTTAAAGGATCACCTCCGCTGCCGCCGTCGCCTAATGCTATATACAAATATCCGTCAGGACCGAATGCAAGCTGCCCTCCATTATGGTTTGAATACGGCTGCGGCTGCCTGATCAATATCAGTTCTGAACCTGGATCGGCAATATCCGGATCGGATGAAACAGTAAACCTGGATATTATAGTTTGCCTATCCGGAGACATTGTTGTGTAATTAACATAGAAGTAACCGTTGTTTATATAATCGGGATGAAAGGCGAGTCCCAGAAGTCCCATTTCTCCACCCATTTGAACACGGTCCCGGATGTCAAGAAAATCTTTGTGCGCTGTTATGGAAGGCGAATTTTCAAATACTTTTATTATTCCGGGCTGTTCAACAACGAATAACCTGTTTGTACCGTCTCCCGGATGCTGTAGATCGACCGGTGAAGCAAATGTAAGATTTGGAAATGCATCGGTGAGGACAACCTGCGAAAAGTTTTTACTGCATGCAATTATCAGCAGAAATATGATGAATAATGCTCTACCTCTTTTTCCCTCCGCTGTTTGTTTGTTTCTTTTTAACATTTCGTTTCAATTCCTTTTTTTCATATTTATCTGTCAGTGCATCAACTTTGTATCCAGCGGAATCGGCATCTGCCTTCAGCTTTTTAATTACTCCCGAAAGCTTTTTCTGTCCCTCGGTTCCGGTTACATTGAAAATAATATTGATTGTATAAAACCACTCCAGTAAATGATAAAATTTCTCTTTACTGAAGTATTTTATATTTTCAAATTCATTAAAGTGCAGAAAGCTCCGGATCTCCGCATCCACGAACATTGATGATACCAGCAATTTAAGTGATTTCAGCGATCTTGCACTTGACGAAGCAAACATCTCTAATAACTGTACAGATTTTTCCGATGATAAGATCTTTATCAAATGAACATCAGTTCCAGCTTCATCCGGATTTACAAACATATTCAGACTGTTGAAAATCACCCTGTCCAGCAGAAGATCCCTGAATAATTTGTACCCGTTGTTATTTCCGGAACTATCTTCATTAAGAATTCTGAAAAAGAAAATCCGGGGCAGCAATACCAGAAGAGCTTTTCCATTATTCGTCAGAAGATTATTCTGATCAACATTCACTGCACCTTTTGCCTTTTTAACCTGACCCTTTTCTTTCTTTGATTCTTTTATCCTCTCCCTTACCTTGTGTAAATCTTTTTTGATTTTCGAATGAACGGCAGCAGTATCGAATTGTAATCCCCCCCTGGTGGATAATTCTGAAATGCCGGCGGCAATTTTATTGTTAAAATCATCGGGGATTTCCTCACTACTGCCATCAATAAACTTTTCAAACTGCTTATAATTTTCTTCGCCAAGCAAATCGGCCAGCGCATAATGAAAAGGCGCCAGTGTTAATTCCCTAAGCATATCATCGATCGAGAAAACACCCCTGCCCTCAAGATACCTGTATAGCTTTTCATAATCACCCTGCAAATCATGTATCTCTTCGAATCCCAGGTACACCCTGTATTCATAACCCCAGAGCGGAATATACATGCCTGATTCAAAAAGATCCTTTGCAGAGAAAAGATACTGAAGTCTCGACTTATGTTCATAAACCTTGTAATAAATCCGGTAATCATCCTTCAGGTTCAACGCGGCAGCAAGCGTTGTATTTCTGTAACCTGCGCCTGAAAACGGCCGGCTGAAAGAAAAGTTTACAGTTCCCTTTGTCTCGAAATAGGAGTTATTATAAACAACCAATGCTTTTTCGTCTCCGGCACAATTTGAGAAGGCAAAGACATTCTCATTTGTTTCTCCGGAATTTGTAATGAAATCATAAAATTCAAAATTATTAACCTGACTGAACAGGTATCTTTTTCGCAGCAGGGGAAATATTTCATCCCTGTGCCTCTGAATTAAATGTCCGTCAGGATATTCATTATAATATGCCTTCTTATACTCCATACCGTATTTTTCAGAGAAGCCGTCCACCTGTCCGTGTGCGAACATGGGCAGGCCCGGAAGCGTTATCATCATTATGGCAACGCCGAAATATTTGTCCCCCTTGCCGAACTGATTTATTGCAGTTTCTTCATCAGGATTGCTCATAAAGTTTACATACCGCTTAAGTATCTCGGCATTGAATTCAAGTGTGTTTTTTATAAGCAGCCGGTACTTCTCATTTTCTTCCTTCATCATCATATGCATAAATGCGCTGTTATAAACCCGGTGCATTCCAAGTGTTCTAACAAAATAGCCCTCCATCAGCCAGAATGCTTCAGCTAGCAGAAGGGTTTCCGGCATTTCTTTGTTTATCCGGTCCACCACTTCCCGCCAGAATTCTTCCGGCAAAGCCCTGTCAAATTCTTCGCGGGTCATTGAAAAATCTGAACGCGATGGGATTGCGCCTCCAGTACCAGGCTGCGGGAACCACAGCCGCTGGTAATGTTTTTTTGCAAGCGTCATGGCCGCGTCAAATCTTATGATGGGGGTCTTACGCGCAACATGCATTATTGTCTGAATGAGGGATTCCTTCAATTCGGGATTAAGCAGATTAAGCTGTGCGGTATCGTTCCAGGGCATATGTGTGCCGTCGTTGCCGTGGTAAATATATTTAATATCCCCGGTATGGCTGTCCCTTCTTTGAAAAATTACGGCAGCATCGGTATGGTCATAGTATTTATCTTCAATTCTTACTTCTACCCTGGGATCATCACTCAGGTTCGGACCATTGAATGAATAGGATGGATAGGGGGTATACGGAACCTGCATAAAATAATCAGGTTTTTCAACAATCCATTTTGAATAGATGCCTGTATGGTTTGGAACCATATCACTTGCAATCCTGATGCCTCTTAACCCGGCCCGGTGTTTCAGATTTTGGAAGGAATCCTCACCGCCGAGTTCACCGGCGATCACATAATCGAAAAGGGAGTAAGCGGACGATGCCGCTTCCGGATTTCCCATAATCTGTTTTATTTTCCTGGAGGCACTGCTTCTTTCCCAGATGCCGATCAGCCATAAAGCGGTAAAGTTCCAGGAGGCAAGAATATCCAATTCTTCGTCAGGAACCTGGTCCAGCCGGGTTAACTCCCGTCCATATTTTTCGGAAAGCTGATGAAGCCACACATAGATATTTTTCGCGATCATCACCACCTTGGGCATCCAATCGGTATCGTGAGTGAATTTTTCATACTCTGAGTAATAAAATCTTGCTTCATCGCCGCTTAAATGTTCGCCGGCTGCAAGCTTCTTCCTCAGCAGATCGAAATAATTCTCATCGAATTCATAAACGGGTACCGGGGGCGTAGGCTTGTCAAAACCACCGGGCTTATAAAAAATACGGGCATCCTCCTCGATAAGATCACTGCCGCTGAGCAGCCTGGTGTTAAATAATTCAAAAATGTAAAAATGCCAGTTGACCTTTATGTAATCCAGCTGCCCGGTTAAAGAATAGGGGCTATTTACGATCGGTCTTTTCAGAAAATCGAACAGCGGAAGATTTTCGCTTCCCAGCGGCTTTTCATTCTTAAAGAAGTGTTCCGATTCCTCAACAATCCTTGAATAATCCGAAGCCGCCGCAAGTTCTTTATCAGAATAGAGTTCCTCAAGACTGGAAGTAGCGGGATTAATATTTTCGATATTCAGCAGAAAAATCTCTTCAAGAAGAATTTCCCTGTTGGATTTTATTCCTGAAGCGCCTTTCAAAAACTCCTCGGCGGAAATTTCACCTTTGTAAACCCCGATCGGCGGAAATTTCTGAATAAAGGAAAGGAGAGTACTGTCAACTTTCTCAGGAGTAAGTTTGCTGTTAAGATGATCAAGAGCCCTGGTTATTGCACCCGGATTTTCTTTTTCCTCGTAATACCTGATCAGAAAATGGAGAATTTCGTGAAGAAGACCCAAAGCATTAATTTGTCCCGCAGTTACAAGATCACCGGTTCTTCCTTCCTTAATCCTGGTTTGATTTATCTGCTGTGAAAGATAACGCGCTTTCCTGAAATCGCTTATTAACAGATTACCCATTATGGAATAAAGCGATTCATCAATCTTATACTTTGCCCTGGATTTCCGCGAAATGTGAAATTCATAGCGTGTTGAATTTTCGAAAAAAGCCATTTTCTCGCCGGTTATCAAGATTTTTCCCAAACTAATTGGGTTAATATAATAAAAGTTTGCGGCAATTGGGGACGGGAATGCAACAGCTCAGCTATCCTTAACAACTGAAGAAATATAGCGCGGCAGTAAATTCCGCCATAATTCCNNGAATCAAGCAGCGAGGAGATAAATTTATTTTCCCCCACTGCCAGATCAGATGTACTGCATCCGAAAAGAATTTTCATTTTTTTCAGATTATCGATGTACCAGTCATCTGTTAAACCGGGAAGGTAGTTTGGCGGATTATTAAAATAGCATAGGTCATCATAGTAACCATATATAAACTGCTTAATATCGTAATATCCGCTAAGTGAGATTAATCCGGATGCCATATCCGGATGCTTGAGAGCGAAATTAAGTGCATGATAACCTCCGAATCCAACCCCTGCGAGGATTACCCTGAAATGCTCAGTTTCATATTTTGCAAATCC
>DJMM01000120.1:578-5462 GCA_002435365.1 Ignavibacteriales bacterium UBA6490 | reverse complement strand
CCTTTTTTTACGGACTTCTTGCCGAGGGAGATAATAAACAGCTCCAGTGCAGAACTCTGCTGATCGATGAGAATGACCATTTTACAAGACTGCTGAAAACTACCGAGAATGATACTATAGGCGGAGTGACTGTAAGGGAAGAAGAATGACCGCGAATAATTGTCCCGGCTGTCTTAAACCCGGATTTGAAACCTATTGCAGTGTATGTATAAAAAAACTCTTTAACGGCAGCAGAGTCCCGCATATCCTTGATTTTTCCAGACCGGAATTCAATAAAATAAAAAGGGAAAGAAGCGGAAGACTTTCCATCTCAGGCATCCAGGTAAAGCATTCCCTTAAATTAAATGATAAAAAACTTCTCCTTACGGAGGAGAATGGTGAGTTTATCCTGAAACCGGCTCCTTCCGGAGAATTTGAACATCTTGATCAGGTCCCTGCAAATGAACATTTAACAATGCAGATTGCAAGCCAGGTTTACAAAATTAATACGGCAGAAAACGGCTTAATTTTTTTTAATGACGGAGATGCCGCATATATAACCAGAAGATTTGATGTGTTAAGCGATGGAAGACGTCTCCTGCAGGAGGATTTTGCTCAAATAGCAGGCAGGACCGAAGAGACGGATGGCAAAAATTATAAATATGATTTCTCTTATGAGGAGATAGCAGACCTGATGAAGAAGTATGTGCCGGCATATGCTGTAGAGGCGGAAAAATATTTTAAGGTGATCCTTTTTAATTATCTTTTTTCAAACGGCGATTCCCATCTTAAAAATTTCTCGCTGCTGAGGAATGAAAAATACGGGGATTACCTGCTGACTCCTTTTTATGATCTTATAAATACTTCATTGCACTCCCCGGGAGAAAATGATACTGCTCTCGAATTGTTCAAAGATAATTATATGACCGAAGCATACAAAGCCGGTTCAAAATATACGAAACCGGATTTTACAGAATTCGCTGAGAGAATCGGAATAAACAAAAACCGCACCGGTAAAATATATTCCGGGATGCTTGATAAAACCGATCGGGTCAGGCAGCTTGTTGCCGGTTCATTCCTCCGTGAAGAACTAAAAAGGGCCTATCTGGAAAGCTATTACAGCAGACTTCAGAGAATGTAGAACGACTCTCCCGGGTTGTTCAATCTTGAGCTTTTGGAAAAGATATCCTGGTCGCTACGTTCCTCAACTTGAACCAATTCTTCCCGGTTACTATTTAAAAATAAAAAATCCGGCAGTTGCCGAATTTATTTATTTTAGTAGCGGGGGCCGCGCCTAAAGCGGGGCCACGTCATAGGCGGGCAAGCAGGCAGGTGATTTTATAGAGACTAAGAAAATGATTTTGATGAAGTAATGACTACGGAGAGAGAAATCTCCCCTGGTCTAATCGATCCAAAGCATTCCGCAGGTCATCGCTTCTCAAGTGTACGGTACTTCCGATTCTGAGCCAATTAAAATATTTTTCCCAGATCCCGCACAGGACCACATATAATAAGGCCAATTGTTTGCTAATTCGGAAGAATGGTATAATTTAGCNNGGCGCCGCAATATGACCCAAACCATCAGCCCGAAGAGCAGTATGAAGTTGATTGTCGACAGTGTGTAGGTGATGTTCGGGATGGTACCGAGCGGAACGGTTCCAACCTGGAAGTAGAAGAAAATCCAGCAGACGCCAAGCCAAACGGCGAGTTTACGATTGTCTTTTGATTCGGCGGCAAATGTGGTTAGCAGCCACAATGCGGGTAGGTGAATGTAGTCAGCCCAGGCTGCTGGACTCATCATCGAAGCAAATCCTACGATTGCCAGCCAGATTTGTACACGATTCACCCGCGATCTCAAGTGGCGTGATGCAAAGATGGTTAAGCCAATCAATATCAGTGTGGAAAGACTATTTAAGCCAGATGCCACTGTCGTTGTCATTCCAGGAATGCCCATTTCACCGAGCCTGACGATCTGTCCGTATGGGGAAAAGTTGAGGCTAATGAGCATAAAGCGCATTTCCGGCCACGTGTCCAGGAAAGCAAAGGCGGCAAAAGACTGCAATCTCGGCAGCTGGTAGCTGATGAAAGCGGAGAAAGGTGCACTACCAAAAATTGCCAGTGTGGTGAGCGTGAAAGCGATGCCGAATAGAGCCGTCCATATTAACGGTTTCCACCGCTTTTCGGTCAGCAGCAGAATGAGTAGGAAGCCGGGGAAAATCTTACCGAGGATGGCGAAAGCGAGCAGTGCACCACCTAAAGCATTACGCTTCTTTTCAAACGCAAGCATGCCAGCGATAGCGAGTGCAATGGCGATGAAGTGGAACTGGGTGTACTGGTAGGCGTACAAAGCGGAGGGCGATACAATGACCAACGGTGCAAGCATGGCCATCCAGCGTCCGGTGATTCCACCGACCCAATAGGCAAGTATCAGGAAGACTGCAACGATACCAATAAACTGCAGCGAAAACCAAATGATGCGGATGGTTGGGTAGTGATGCGTTATAGTTAGTATTAATTTTGGCAACAAGAGAAACTGTGGCGGATATTGATAAGCATCTTCTACTCTCAAACCTTCGATCTCCGTATGCGGTGAAATGTTGCGATTGAGTATCGGATAGTGGTCGGCAAGGTAGATGTTTTGCTCGCCCCGATCGTGCAGTTCGACAGCATAGAAGTAGGCAGTTCCACATTCGTGCTCTGTGAATGCCTCGTCAGCTGTGAGAATCCACCATGAAGTGGTCGGATCGGTCTTGTGTGTGCTGAGTCGTGCAATTTGTACGATGGTTAACAATGCTATCAAAGAAAACAGCGTAGCTCTAATGGGATGTGCCCGCGCCGATCCGTCAAGCCATTCCGGTAGCATATGTGACATGCGTGGAAACATAAAGGTGAAGACTGCTGCAAGTCCGATTGCCCCCAGGGTTATCGTCCAGGCATCAAGATGCAATTCGGGGCTAAGGTTGTGCACAAGGGCTACTACTAGATGGGCAGCTACTATGCCGATTATAGCAAGGATTGTGAACCAGATTATCAGGCGTTCAACTGATTTTTCGTGTTTAAATGATCGTCTTTCAGATGTTGTCATCTCTGACTCTTTCTGTTAAATTTTCAACGTTTGTTTTAATTAACTATAACGGTCCTGCCATACCGAGCGTGGGTTTCCATACTGTTTCACTCTCACTCGTTGCAATAATAAACAATTAGCAATAGTTTACCAAGTTTTAGATGGTTTTTAAGTGGTATTACAATAAACTTATTTTATGTACCCCCTGCTCAAGAACATAGGCGGGGATTCTTTATTCCAGTCTCTCAACAGCATTCCTCAAGTCATCTCTTCTAAGGTGTGCAAAGTTCTGAGTTGTTTTATATCGGCATGCCCTAATAATTAATTCACATCATAGATGGATAATTCCTGCAGATGCATCGGATTCAATTTCATCAATACAGTTTTTTCCGGGACGAGTTTATTGATGCACAATAACTATTTGATTTTCTCTACAATAAATAGGAAATCTATTTTACGTGTAATCCCATAAATCTGAAAAAAGGATGTTTTTTTTACATTGGGGATGATTGTTACAACGTCACCTTCCAGATTATTCAGGAATTGTTCTAATTTGCTCTGGTCATTTTCCATTGTAATTTCCAGACGATGCACTCTGTAATTCATTTTGTTTCCTTTCAAATATTATCAATTAATTAGATGTTAAAATCTATAGTTATCAATATCTTTTTTGATCTTCCCTCAAATATCATACAGATTCTTTTTTTGATAAAAACCTTTCCAATTCTTAATAAGATTTTTTAGTGAGAATATTCTTTCAAAGTCTAAAATCTACTTCCAACTTCTCCCTGGGGTTTGTAAATTTATATTACCATTGCAAATTGCAATCAGAAAATTATTAAATCAAGAAATATCAGATCATCAGCATTCCTCAAATCATCATCAGTAAAAACGAATTTCTTGTTTATAAATTTCTTTTATAAAGATGAGGCACTGCTAAAAAGAAGATGAAAGGAGTATACAATCCTTTGATTTTCAGCAGAGGTTGATATACTTTCAGTTATCTCTTTCTCAGAAAATAACTATCGGCACCATCAACAAATCCATTGCCGTACATCATATAATTTGGATGGTAGAATTTGAGCAGGTATGAGAATCCACCGATGGCTATAAAAGTAAACCATGGATCGGTAGGCAAGACTCTGCCTTTTCTTATGAAATAATTATAACTTCCGGTCAGAGCACCATCCTTATAATATTCCACCACACTATCAGGTCTGAAAATCCTTTGCAGCTTATATCCTTCTGTTTTGGGAGTGATTTTATTATAGGGCGGAGGTGTGCCCCTATCCTTAATTATGGTATGAGTCCATTCCCATTCACCTAAAATCATTGCTGTAATTTCTTCAACAGTAAGGCTGTCATAGTTAAATTCATCATCAGGGATATCAATTACTGCGGGGGACTTTTCTTCATCGGGTATAGTTGTTTTATCTGACGAGACCGGATTTGTAGTGTTGCAATTGTAAATAAAACAACAACTTAAAAGTATGACTGCTGCTAACAGTATTATTTTCATTTTATCCCTGCCTCATTAGTTAAACTCCTGTCTTTTTAACTTATGAAGAAAGCTTAAAATTTACAAGGACTAAAATAAAACAAATTGCTTTATTGCAGAGAGTTGGGAATTAAAGAATGTATGTTTGCTATTGTTTTGGGACTAACATATTTTATCCCCAGATTCATTCCCCTCAATATAAAAATTATACCAATAATTATAACAAGTGCAGGTATGAATTCTTCAATATTACGCTGAGTAAATTCAGTTAGCAGTATATTACCAAAATATTCTTCCATCTCATTGAAGGAGCTCTTGTAATCAAGTGTTGTTTTCCAGGAGT
>DJMM01000120.1:0-537 GCA_002435365.1 Ignavibacteriales bacterium UBA6490 | reverse complement strand
AATAATTTTGTTGTCACGAGTCTTTTGAATAAAGTTGGTAAGTCGTTTTGTAAATTCCTCTGGTCGCTTTCTTGCACTTTCAATATAGGCAACTCGTAATCGTTTATATGAATCTGAAAACTTTATATAGTTATTCCAGGCAGCTTTATCTCTTTTGATTTCATCTAATATGTCTTTGGGAAAGATATACTCTTGAGAAATAATCTCCTGAACTTTTTCAAGAAAAGAAATATGAATTAAATTGTTTTGCGCTAACCATTTCAGTCGTTCAATATTGGGTTGTGAATAACTACTCTTAGGTTTTCTTGGCGTAAATCGCTGAATATTGTGGTCTTTGTCAAGAATTTTATTTGTACTGTCTATCCAGCCGAAACAAAGGGCTTCTTCAACTGCATCATTGTACTGAATGCGTTGTTTGCCAGTTGACTTTTTAGCATATACCAGCCAAACTTCTTGCTTTGTATTGAAATTGTTTTCAAGCCAGTTTCTCCATTCAGCCCTTGTTTTTATGTTAAGGATACTGTCTTTATTCATATT
>DJMM01000024.1 GCA_002435365.1 Ignavibacteriales bacterium UBA6490 | reverse complement strand
TACCTTGCGCTTACCTTGCGCTTACCTTCCGGCTATCCTGCGCTTACCTGCACTAAAAAGGCGCAGGGTAACCGTAGCATTAAGGCAGCGTAAACGATTGATAACACAAATCATATGGAAAAAAGCTTAAAAACTCAATTTACCAGTGGATCAAATACCAGGTGAGAAAAAAGTGATTATTATGAAAAAAAACAGTAGCTCTGTTTTATAAGTCAGGTAAAATTATTGCTATTTGCTATGGTTGTCATTTCGCAAATTTCTTTTTCATGGCATCCTGTACAACCTTAGGAACAAAATCTCCAATATCGCTGCCGAACTGAGCAAGATCCCTGATTATTGAAGAATTAAGATAAGTGTATTTTTCGTGTGGCATTAGAAAGATAGTAGCAATATTTTCCGCCAGTTTCCGGTTCATAAGCGCCATCTGGAATTCATATTCAAAATCGCTTACCGCGCGCAGACCTCTGATTATTCCGGAAGCCCCGGCTTTCTTTGCATAGTCAACTACCAGTCCGTCGAAGGAATCAACTGTAATGTTGGGAAATTCGGACAGGCTTTCCTTTATCAGGTAAAGCCGTTCCTCCAGTGTAAACAGGGGATGTTTGGAGGGATTGACTGCAATTGTTACTATTATTTTATCAAACAGCTCACAGGCTCGTTTTACTATATCAATATGACCATAAGTTATGGGGTCAAAAGTTCCGGGGTATAAAACTGTTCGCATAATAATCCAATAATATTTATTTAAAATAAAGTATTTATTTTTCGAAAAACAGATTTATATATTTATTAATCATTTACCGGGTAAATATAACTCGTAAAGACATGCATCGCCAACAATCTTGAGCGGTTCTTTTCCAAATTCTGCTGTATCATTTTCCCTGGTTTGAACCGATCTTTCGATAAATAATGGTGATTCGTGGTCAGCTAACAATTTATTCTGCATAATATTCCGGACAGTTTTGTAAATATCATCTTTAAAGAAGGGGGGATCAGCGAGAATAAGGTCATACCCAGGTTTTTGAGTCTGAAGGGTGAACCTGGCTGCTTCCATCTTATAAATAGTGCATTTTTCAGAAACCTTAAGCTGTGCAATATTTTCCTGAAGGTTTTTGTAAATGACCGGGTTATTCTCCACGAAATGCACTGATGCTGCACCTCTGCTTATACATTCAAGCCCCAGGGCCCCGGATCCTGCATATAAATCAAGGACAGATATTTCATGGAAACTGATCCGGTTATTTATGAGATTAAATAGTGTTTCGCGCACCCGGTCGGTGGTAGGGCGTATGAACCTGCTTTCCGGAACATTTATCAACCTGCCTTTCATTTCTCCGGAGATAATTCTCATTCGCATGATGCACCCGGGAATCAATAACTACGGATTGAAATACCTACGGCAGGGGAAAAGGAATTATTTTTCAAAAGGTAAAATTTATTTTCCAGAACCTGGGTATCCAGCTGAAGTCCTGAGAAGGGATTGAATGATGAAAAACTAATATTAGTTCTTTCAGATAATTTTTCGATAAACGCATGGGAAATTTCATCCCCGCATATATAAGATGTGCGAATCGGTTCGCTAAGATTTTTGTTGGAAATCTCATTAATTACTAGTTCGGGAATTTCAGAGGCATTCTGATAGTCAATACTGCTGAAAAGGAAAGGTTCACCGAAGGAATAAAAAATAAACGAAAGTTTTTTATCTCCCACCAGAAGGCTGAGAAGCAGTTTTTCTTCCTTAATGTTCCTGCTCGTAATCAATGCTTTATCCGAGGCATTATGAAAAGAATCGATAAACCTGAGTTTAAAACTATTGGCATTGCAAAAATCGGTAAACATTCTCACGATATTCCTGGGAACAGCAGTAACAAAAGCAGTATTTCCGGCATTGAAATTATTTTTTTGCAAAGGGTAATATTGAATCATAAGTTCGTTTGAATCGATAAAAGGGTACAACAGGGAAAACTGCCAGCGGAATTCTTCTATAAGATCCGAGTAGAGGAGTGATTCCTCGAACGGAGATTGAAAAGAATAAACCAGGCTCTGGGGAATAGTCACCGAGACATTAATATTTTTAAGGGGTTTTTGGAGAAGTATTTCATTAAAAGCGCCCTGCAGCAGGGCGCCGATTTTTGTCTCTTTATCCTGGTTAAAATCTATTTTTTCATTAAAGAAAACTTCGTATAAATCTCTTACATGTGCAACACCGGATCTCAGATTAAGTTCAACAACCTGTATCTTTGAACTGGAAACTTTTAACCCGGCAATAATATCCTGACCAATCATTATTCCCAGGAAGATGTATTCTTTAATGCTTCGTTATCAAGACTTCCGACAGTTCCATAACCATCCGGATCCTCGATATAATATCTGGCGCCGATTACAACCGAGGAATCGAGTCTCAGAACTTTTCCCTGCCGGTTTACTACAGTATCTACAGAAAGGGAAGTGTCAATCTGTAAAATATATGCAGCCAGCGATTTTGGCGTATGCTTTAAACTGTCTGGCGTAAATTCTCCGTGGGAAAGTTTATCAAAAGGATTTGATGGGCGCCGTGCAATGGAATCATAACCATTTATAATGCTGTCAACATAAGGATCTGATTTTACAAAGTTTACAAGACTGTCGAGATCATTTGTAAATCTGCTATACTTGTTAAACCATAATATTTCTGCTTCTTTCAGGTTATCCATTCTCAAACGGGATTCTAATCTGTAATACTTTTCTTCCTGAACGATTTCCTTCGGATCAATAATAGCAACCTTAATAAGAACGCCGATCAGTATAACAATTATTACGTACATCGCAGCATGAAAATACCACGATTCCGATTTTGAACTCATTTTTCCTCCGATGACAATATTTAGTTATCTATATAGATGTAGTTTCTTATTTTATTGAATTTTTTTATGCCGATTCCTTTAATATCCTTAAGTTGTTCAAGGTTATTAAATCTGCCGTTTTCAGATCTGTATTTCAATATTTTTTCAGCTGTTTTTTCACCAAGTCCCGGCACAGCAATCAATTCATCAAAGCCGGCTGTATTCAGATTTATGCTTTTTTCAGCAGTAGTTTTTACCGGCTTAATTTTATTAAAATTCTGTTTGTTAAAATCCAAAACTTCTTGCTTATAGTCAAATTTTTTCTCCTCAATTTCATCCGCTGGTTTTATTGAATCAGCGGCTTCAAACAGGCTGTCTGAAGCTGAATAGTCGAAAGTCTTATGTTCATCTGATGTTCCGGACGAATAATATTTATATATTATTCCGGCAGAAAGCATTATGATCAAAAAAACAAATATATTCAGTTCTGAAGTTGTTAAACCAGCCTTTACTGCCAGTTGTTTCAATTTCAACAAAAAATTCCCCTTAAATAATATTATTAGATACCGAACCTCTTAAAAAAATTTTTTTCATCGCTTCTGGAACTTTTTTTGAAGCTTGATTGTTTAGCAAGCTCTTTAAGGAGTTCTTTCTCCTTCGAGCTAATTTTTTTGGGTATTTCCACATTAACTCTGACGATCTGGTCGCCTGAACCGGAATGATTCAGGTGTTTTATTCCTTTATTGCTCATTTTAAGGAGTTTTCCAGGCTGAGTTCCTGAATCGATCTTTAAAAGAGCCTTGCCGCCGAGAGTAGGAACTTCAGTTTCGGTTCCCAGAACAGCGTCCGTGAATGTAATATAAAGATCATATAAAATGTCATCTCCTTCACGGCTGAAATAGTTATGCGGCAATTCCTGGAAAACAACGATAATATCTCCGGGGTGGCCGTTTCTTTTTCCGGCATTTCCTTCTCCCCTTAAGGTCATATAACTTCCTTCATTCACACCGGGCGGAACTTCAATATTTATTGTGGCTTCCTCCTGCACTCTTCCGTCACCCACACATTTTCTGCAGGGCTGGTCAACAACAACCCCTTCACCGCTGCAGTTGTTGCAGGTAGAAATATTTACAAACTGCCCGAATACGGACCTGGAGACATTTCTAACCTCACCTGAACCGCTGCATACCTGGCAGGTTTTGGTAGAAGTACCTGATTCAGCACCGCTGCCGCTGCAGTCGTTGCATTTTACATGCTTTCTGATCTTGATTTTCTTATTAACACCTGCTGCAATCTCTTCCAGGCTAAGCTTAAGAGTTACTCTCAGGTCCGAGCCTGGAGTACCGGTTCCTCTTCTTCTTCCTCTGGATCTCTGGGAGCCGCCAAAGAAGTCGTCAAATATTGAGGATCCTCCGAAGATGTCGGAAAAATGTGAAAAGATGTCATTAATGTCGCTGAATCCGGCAGAACCGCCCCCGCTGCTGCGCAAACCGTCATGGCCATAACGGTCATAGACAGATTTTTTGTCATCGTTGCTTAATACTTCATAAGCTTCGGCAGCTTCTTTAAAATTTTCTTCAGCTGTTTTATCATCCGGATTCCGGTCAGGATGATATTGCATTGCAAGTTTTCTGTAAGCTTTCTTAAGCTCTTCCTTGGTTACATTTCTGTCCACACCAAGCACATCATAATAATCTCTTTTGGCCATTCTTAATTATTCTTCTGTATTGTTTTGTTTACCGGATTCTTCGTCGCTCACTATAACCCTGGAGTGTCTTATTACGCGGTCTTTATAAATATATCCGCTTTCGATTTCATCGATAACTGTATGCGGATCGGTATCCTCTGAATTCCGCTGCATTACTGCTTCATGGAAATTTACATCGAATGGTTTCCCCACCGCATCTATTTTTTTAATACCCTGTTCATCAAGCAGCTTAACAAACTTCTCATAAACCATATGAATGCCAGCCTTAACAGAATCAATATCCTTTGAGGAATCGATATACTGGAGCGATCTTTCAAAATCATCAATAACGGGGAGAAGCCTTAGCACAAATCCCTCAGCCGCATATTTCAGTAAATTAAGCTGTTCGGCATCAGTTCTTCTTTTGTAGTTTTCAAACTCTGCAGCTTTGCGCAGCAAAAGATCTTTATATTTTGCTAATTCTTCATTCAGTTCGTTAATTTTCTTTTCGTATTCTTCTTTGTCATTCTGGATATTCTGATCAACGGTTATCTTGTTTTCGTCATTAATCTGTTCATTATCTTTTTCTTTTTCTTTCTTCATATAAGTTCTCCTTTTTTAATTAACTCATTCTTCAGAATTTCGGATAATATCTTGGTTACATAATCAACGATAGCAATTGTTTTTGAATACTCCATTCTTTTTGGTCCGATTATTCCTAGACTACCCGTAATGTCCCCGATTTTATATTCCTTGCTTATAAAGCTGTATTCGGATAATTTCTGGGATTTATTTTCGCTACCTATTGATATAAATACTCTGTTATCAACAGATTCCATTGATTTCTCAAGTATATGGACTATGATATCCTTATCTTCAATAAGTTCGATAACACCCTGGAATTTATCCGGATCCTCAAATTCAGGCTGACGTATAACATTGCTAGCCCCGGTAATTACAACCTTATCTGGTTTCTTCATGTCCTTCACAATTTTATCAACGGAATCGATAAACAATCTTATCACAGCTTTTTCATTTTCCGCAATATCGCTGAATCTTTCATTGTGGGACAGATGAATTTCTCTCAAAGATAATCCGCTGAGGCGCTCATTGAGAAGGTTCTGTATGGAGTTAACCATTTCAGGCTTAATTTCTGAATCAAGTTCAAGTGTAATGGTTTTTACAAGACCCGATTTTATGCTGATAGCAACAAGAATCCTTTTGGGATTTATCGGGACAATCTGCAGTTTTTCAAATATACCTGTTTCAATATTTGGATAAGTTACACAGGCAAGCTGTTTAGTTATACTGCTAAGTAAAACTGAAGCTGTTCTTATAAGTTCTCCGGCTTCAATATTTTCAGGATCCAGACTCTTATTTATTCGTTCCTTTTCAGAATTCCTGAGACGGGGGATGTCCATAAGAGAATCCACATAAAAGCGGTAACCCTTATCGGTTGGTATCCTGCCGGCCGAAGTGTGAGGATGATCAATATATCCCGATTCTTCAAGGTCGGACATAATATTCCTGACTGTGGCAGGGGATATGCCGAGCTCATACCGTTTTGTAATATTACGGGAACCAACGGGAGAAGCAGTCAAAATAAACTGCTGAATAATATACCTTAGTATATTCTTTTCCCGTTCGTTTAATTCTTTGATCATTTTCCAAAAATCTTAATTTTAACCTTAAAATATATTAAATTTTTTAGAATTATTTGAGGGACAAATAGGTCACTATTCGGCATGTTATGTAACTGATAAATGCTAATCCCGGGATTTACAGATAATTAATTAAAGTGGGAAGTGATAAAAATATTTCATATATAAGCATAAAAAAACCCCGGAA
>DJMM01000025.1 GCA_002435365.1 Ignavibacteriales bacterium UBA6490 | reverse complement strand
TATGGTGCTCTTTTTCATAGCTGAAAACCAAAAAAGAATTCAGGTGTGAACAAATACTGATCTATAGTATTGTATAAAAGCCAGGCCTGGTATGGTGATCTTGCATAATTAAGACTAAATCCGATTGATAATAATGAACTTTTGAGAAATGGCTGTTCCACTGCCACCGTGCAAAAAATATCATTAATGACACTATATGGTCCTTGCGCACTGAAATCTTGCACATAAGTACGACTGTTAAAAATATATGATGCTGCCCAGGACATTGAAATCGAAAAATCATCAAATCTGTAACCCATCCTGATAAAGATCAGATTGTAAAAAGCATAAGCCTTGTTATTATCGAACTCATCTTCTGAGGAAATAAATCCGTAAAATCCTCCCACATGCTCAGCAATGCCGAAACTGAATTTATCCGCCTTAGTGTTCCATTGGATGCCGGAGTGCAGAAGATTTCCAAAGACATTAGTGGAAAGAGAGGCTACAATGGAGAGATTGTTAAATATTCCATGTTTATACTGGAGATCGAGTGCCGGAACCGGATACTCATTTTCTACAATCGGCAAAGGAAGGATGGAAAAAGAGCCACCGAGCTGCAGGATATAATTGCCGGTTTCAAGGGGATATGGTTCGTAAAAATAATACCGGGTGTCAATAAATGTGCTGTCAGTTTTGGGCTGGCTGCAGAAAAGAGTGGCCGGCAGGTACCAGCTGACCAGAAGAATGATACGTTTTGCGGAATAAAAGTCGTATTTGAGTCTCATATTTCACCCTATAAATATTAAACACAAGAAACACTATTTTATAACCAAAATTTATAATCAAAATAATTCATTGCATTTCAAATGTCAATTGTAAAAGTCCTTTTTCGGGATTTTTCTTAAATAACAATCATTCGCTTTTCAGGTACCCTGCTGTATTTTTATTATTTTAACAGAATAAATCTATGATGGAGAAATATATGAGAGCTATATTTTATTTAATGGTGATCTTCTCTGGTATTTTTACTGTTTTGACCGCTCAGACTTTGACTATTGAAGATGTGGAGCATGCTCAAAAACTTGCCGGCCTTGAATTCAACCAATCCGAGCAGGACTCTATGCTCGGAAACCTTGATGACCAGCTTAAGAATTATAAAAAAATTAGAGAATTTATTCTTCCAAACAATGTTCCGCCAGCTTTCGATTTTAACCCTGTACCGCCCGGTTATAAATTTCCGGATGAAAAGGAGGTTGAGTTCAGCAGTTATTCAGGCACAAAGCTCCCTGAAAATATAAATGATCTGGCGTTCTTTTCGATTGGTGAGCTCGCTGAACTGATTAAAACGAAAAAAATATCATCCTTTAAGCTGACAGAATTTTTCATAGGCAGACTTGAAAAATATGATCCGCTGCTGCATTGTGTAATAACCCTTACAAAGGAACGGGCATTGAAACAGGCTGCTCTGATGGATGAGGAACTTGCGGCAGGAAAATACAGGGGACTCCTGCATGGTATTCCCTTTGGGATTAAAGATCTTCTTTCAACCTCCGATTACAGAACAACCTGGGGTGCCATGCCGTATAAAGACCAGTTTATTGAAGGTGACGCGGTTGTGCTTAAAAAGCTTGAAGCGGCAGGAGGTGTTCTAGTTGCTAAATTAACGATGGGAGCTCTGGCGTGGGGGGATGTCTGGTTCGGCGGAAAGACACGGAATCCGTGGGATACAGCAAATGGTTCAAGCGGATCATCCGCTGGTTCTGCGTCTGCTGTATCAGCGGGGCTGCTTCCTTTTGCAATTGGGACGGAAACCTGGGGGTCCATAGTTTCCCCTTCAACAGTTTGCGGTATAACTGGACTGCGTCCCTCATATGGCAGGGTAAGCAGAACCGGGGCAATGGCATTAAGCTGGAGCATGGATAAAATAGGTCCCATCTGCAGATCGGCTGAAGATCTTGCCATTGTTTTTTCTGCAATTTACGGATCCGACGGGATTGACCGGACACTGTTTGAAGTTCCTTTCAGCTATGTACCGGAAACAGATTATACCAAATTAAAGATCGGTTATCTGAAAAGAGATTTTGACAAGGAGTATCCTTTTCACCAAAATGATTCTCTGACCCTTGAAAAACTCCGTGAACTTGGGGCAAAACTTATTCCTATTGAACTGCCGGATATCCCCGTTAATGATCTTTCAATTATACTTTCTGCGGAGGCAGCTGCAGCATTTGATGAGCTCACCAGGAGCAACAAGGACGATCTGCTGGTAAGACAGATTAAAAATGCCTGGCCTAACTCGTTTCGCTCCGCAAGATTTATTCCTGCAGTGGAATATATTAACGCCGGCAGAATCAGATATATTCTTATTAATGCGATGCAGGAAATAATGAAGGATATTGATATTTATGCCGCTCCGTCCTGGGATGGGGATAATTTACTGCTTACAAACCTGACCGGACATCCGTGTGTGGTTCTGCCCAACGGATTCGATGAAGAGGGCATGCCCACCAGCATATCCTTCACCGGCAGATTATTTGACGAAGGGAAACTCATCTCCTTTGCAAAAAAATATCAGGATTCAGAAAGTTTTCATAAGAAACATCCTGCAGTATTTATGAAGTAAAATTCTGCGTACCGAATTATTGGATGGAAAAACAGGATTATTTTTGTTCATCTTGATCTAATAATTTACTATTTTCTTGGAACAATTTTGGCAAATATTTTTATTAAGAATCTTCGAGGGAATCGATGAGAAATTATATTTACAGACTTTCAGCTGTTATTCTGTTGCTTTCCGGGATCTCGGTTTATTCACAGACACAGTTACAAAGTGAGGAACTACTTCGAATTGCGAGAGATGCGGAAATACAGTATCGAATTGAAAAAGCTGCTGCAGAATCATTAGCTGTGCTGCAGGATCTTCCGATAAAATATACAACCTCTGCAGGCGTTACGATGGAACTGCAGAGATTTGATAAATACGGAATGCCTGTTTACTATGCTACTGATAACAGTATCTCATCCCAGACAATTTCAACCAACAAAACATATACNNGAGGCAAAAGGAATGTCCTACGAAGGTATTCTGCATGCTTATGACTGGGGGAACGATTACGGCGAACTTTCAACAGCTGCAGCAAATGGATTAAAAGTTTCAAGTCACTCTTACGGGGTTTCCCGTGGATGGGCTTATGATTACCGCGGAGACGGAAAATGGGCATGGATGGGTAATACCGATGTAAGTCCTACTGAAGATTATTCATTTGGCTTCTATGATAATTCTTCTTTCAATTGGGATTACCTTTTATACACTGCGCCGAATTTACTTATATGTAAGAGCGCTGGCAACGACAGAGGAGACGGACCTACTGCCGGTACAGAGCATTGGGTTAGAATTAACGGAGTGTGGACTCTTTCAACTGCAGTAAGACAAAGAGATGGCGGAGTTTATGGTTATGACTGCATGGGAGACGGAAGAGCGGTAGCGAAAAATACTCTGTCCGTTGGAGCAGTCTCCGGATTGCCGGGAGGATATTCCAATCCACAGGGCGTTTCAATGAGTTCGTTCAGCAGCTGGGGTCCGACCGATGACGGCAGGATCAAACCTGATGTTGTTACCGATGGAGTGAATCTGTATTCAACTTCAAATGCAGGGAATACAAGTTATACTACAATGAGCGGCACTTCAATGGCAACTCCTTCCGCTGCCGGCGCTGTTGGTATTCTGCTTCAGCAGCAGGCTGCCTTGTACGGGAGCACCAATCCTTTCAGATCAGCAACTATGAAAGGACTTATTATTCATACTGCTGATGAAACAGGTGGTAATGAAGGACCGGATTATTCTTTCGGATGGGGTTTAATGAACACATATAAGGCTGTTAAAACTTTGACGCTCGATGCCGAAGTGGGCGGCTCTCCTGTTATCAGGGAGCTCCTTCTCAATCAGGCTGCAAACTATCAGTATCCGGTTCAATCCAACGGAAATCAGCCCCTTAAAGTTACAATATGCTGGACCGACCCGCAGGGTAATGTCGGAATCCCCGTAGTTAATGATCCAGCTATAAAACTTATAAACGATCTTGACCTCAGAATCAGCGGTCCCGGCGGCACTTACCTGCCCTGGGTACTCGACGGTGCCAATCCTACCGCACCTGCGGCGAAAGGAGATAATATAAGAGACAATGTTGAACAGGTTGTAATTAATGCGCCTGCTGCAGGCAACTATACAATAAGCGTTACTCATAAAGGAACACTGACCGGAAACCAGCAGTATTTTTCTATGATAGTTTCAGGTATTGTTGTTGCAGTTCCGGATACTGTAACTCTGCTGGAGCCGCTTAATTATTCGACTGGCGTGGCAACCAAACCTTACATGATGTGGAAACGCTCGCCAAAGTCACAGGATTTCCAGCTCCAGATCGCATTGGATAACCAGTTTACCAATATTGTAATCGACTCCATTATTCCCGGAGTATATGTACAGTTCTATACGAACCTCCCTGAATTAAAAACACTTTACTGGAGGGTGAGAGGATTAAACAGCGGCGGCGCCGGTCAATGGTCCCAGGTATGGAGCTTTGGTACAGAGCTTGCTATTCCGGATCCGCCCCAGCTGATTACCCCGGTAAATGGTGTGTACAATGTTCATAACAATTCTAAAATAGTATGGACCACTGAATCAACAGTTGAATTCTTCAAAGCCCAGATCTCTAATAATGTACTGTTTACGAACATTTTCTTCAGCGATTCAACTTTGACAGACACCTCAGTTACCCTTGCAAATATGCTTGAGAATAAAAAATACTACTGGAGAGTAAGAGGCAAAAATGCCGCCGGTATCGGGGAGTTTTCTACAATACAGAACTTTTTCTCAGCAGTAAATGCACCGGATAGTCTGACTGCAGAATTAATTAATGATACTGCGGTAAAATTGAACTGGAAGGATAAATCATCTGTCGAAAACAGGTTCTATATCCTCAGAAAGGATGGGGAAGCAGGAACATTTGCCCTGATAGACAGCCTTAATTCCAATTCGGTTACTTATACTGATACCGGATTAGCACTGTCTACAACTTATAAATACAGGGTCTTCTGCGGAGCAAATTATAATTATTCTGACAGCATGGAAGTAACTATCAGCACTCCGCTTGATGCTGATGAAAATAAAAATGTTATTCCAGCGGTGTTCGAGCTCGGGCAGAATTACCCGAATCCGTTTAATCCGTCAACTACAATAAGATATAGTCTACCGGTCGAGAGCAGCGTGAAGATAGTAGTTTATAACGCTATCGGCCAAACGGTAAGCAGTCTTGTAAATACCTCGCAGAGGGCGGGTTATTATGAAACATCCTGGAACGCAGCAGATATTTCATCCGGAATTTACTTCTATACAATCGAAGCATCTGCGCTTGACGGAAGTAAGGATTTCAGACAGGTCAGAAAAATGCTTCTGCTGAAATAAAACATATTAAATAATATTTTTGTAAACACAGGCTGCATTTTATTAGATAAGGAATTATTTGATAATTATGCAGCCTCTCCATATTACTGAATCATAACGCCCATATATAACTGCAAATTCACAATCCGTCTTCAGTTTATAATAACAATTATAATCCCTGCCGGTTAATTCTTTTTAATTCTTTTTATATTGGCTATTTTAGTACAGTCGGTGTAAAAATGTTGTGCATCATAACCTTTTCTTACTTAATAATTTAATTTTCTTTATGATTAAAATTCTGCAGCTGATTTTTGTGTTTGTTTTTTTGCTTCTCTTTTACGGATGCCAAAAAGAGGAACCTCAAATCGTTCCGGCACTTAACGAGATACTTAAATTCGATCCTGACGAATACCGGCAGGAGCTGAAATTCACCTTGCTGCAAAGTGATTCATTAACTTATCCGGGACTGAAATATCTTGATACGCTAAAGTACTTTTATTCGAAGCGCAATTATGAGCCGCTGTTCATAAAAAGCTTTGAGGAGGAGGAGTTTGCAGCTTCTGTATTAATGTTCTTTGAGAATGCATGGGAACATGGGCTGAATCCCCTGAATTATCATTACAGAATTATCGCCGGAGAATTTCTTACAGCAACGGATACTTCGGCTGTGGTTGGCAGGTATAAACATCTGGTAAATAGCGAGCTGTACATTGCAGATGCCATTCTGAAATACTCCTGGCATCTCAGGTACGGAGTTATTAACCCTGTTGAAATATATCCTGAAAGCTACAGAATGCCGTTGCCGGATTCCCTGCACCGCTTTCTGTTTAAACCGCTGGAACAGGAAAATATTCCGGAATACCTTCAGAGTATTCAGCCTAAAAGTAAAAAGTATGTTAAACTGCAGGCAGCACTTAAGAATTTTTACAGGCTAAAAGATGTAAAATGGCATCCTGTAACTATTAACAGACGGAAGCTTGTACCGGGAGACGAGGATCCTTCATTTATTAATATCGCACAAAGATTAATTACTTTCGGTTTTCTGGATACCTCCGCTGTAAAAACCCGGGATTTTTCAAATTATGATACTTCATTTGTGCCGGCAGTTAAGATGTTCCAGAAAATGCAGGGATTAAATCCCGATGGCGTAATCGGTGCAACAACAGTGGAAAGACTTAACATCAAACCGGATGATTATATAAACAAGATAAAACTAAGCCTCGAAAGATTCCGTTGGATCGATTATTCGGGTACCGAGGAATACATCATGGTGAACATTCCCGATTTTAATTTATATATAATCCGGAACGGAGCTGAAATATTCAGCAGCAGAGTATGCACCGGGAGGAAAAGATCTGCTTATTATGACGCAAGGTATGAGATCTACAAGAAGAGCAAAAACTGGAAGCTTAAGCCTGAGGATTGGGAAACTCCGGTTCTTTACAGCAGGATATCTTATATGGTGCTTAACCCGACTTGGACAGTTCCTGAAAATATTGTGAGGGAAGAAATTGCAGTCGGACTCCGAAAGGACTCGCTGTACCTGAAGAAGAAGGATTTTAAGGTTCTTAAAGGGGGGGTGGAAATCGAGTATTCAGCGGTAAAGCCTGCTGAATTAATTGCTGAAGAGATACCTTATATAATTGTACAGAATCCCGGCTACCAGAATGCGCTGGGCAGAATAAAATTTATGTTTAATAATCCTTTCGGAATATACCTGCATGATACACCGGTAAGATCTGCATTCAGTCTTGACAACAGGGCAGTGAGTCATGGCTGCGTTAGAGTAGAAAAGCCCCTGGCATTGTCCGAATTTCTTTTAAATCATCAGTCGAAGTGGAATATAGATTACCTGAAGGCGGAAATAGGATCGCCGGTTAAGGACCGGGAAAAACTTCGCGAGTACTGGAGAGTCAGGAATGAGCTGAGAAAAAATTCGTCCCTGGGGGAAACCACAGATATCGGACTTGAGAGGAAAGTCCCGCTGTATATCGATTACTATACTGCCTGGGTCGACAAGGACGGCAAAATAAATTTCAGGGACGATGTGTATAACAAGGATAAGAAACTGGCGGAAGCAATGAAGGGGATTAAATAAATATCTTTCACCAAAAATTCTTCGTAGGGTCAGGTCACGTGGGAGGAATCAAAGAGGTAAGGATAATGACGTGACCTGTCCGAAGTTTCCATGATGTAACGGACAGGTCGCAA
>DJMM01000015.1 GCA_002435365.1 Ignavibacteriales bacterium UBA6490 | reverse complement strand
GGGCAGGTATTTCTTTTTCTGATTCTCATTTCCGAATCGGTTAATATGATTTGTACAGAGTCCGTTATGCGCCGCAACCGAAAGAGCAATGGAAGGATCAACTTTGGCGAGTTCTTCAATTACTATAGCAAATTCAATATAGCCAAGACCGGCACCGCCGTATTGTTCAGGAACCAGAATACCCAAAAAACCTAAATCCCCAAGCTGTTTAATAATTTCCTGCGGGAATTCCTGTGATTCGTCAAAATCCATTATTCGCGGTCGAATAACTTTCTCTGAGAATTCCCGGATTGTGTTTTGTATAATTATCTGGTTCTCATTCAGTTCTGTTAAAAATGAATTTTCCGTTGCTTCCATATCGTACTTTCAGTATTATTATATTAGAATTTTCAGAGCCGCTTTATAAAATAAAATCAATTATTTCTGTAATTATTAAGAATATCATCTGCCAGATGATACGGAGAAATTGAACCAAGAACAACTTTCCTGATTGCACTATCTAAATCGATCTCTGAATTATGCCACAGATCTTCCTGAATCCTGCTCACTACTATTTCTTTAATCCTGGATTTAGTATGGTTTTCCCTCCTCTTAAGAAAAAGATTATTCTTTTCAAGGTAATCCCTGTGTTTCCCGATAGTAGAGGCGATTTCCTCAATTCCCTTATTTTCAGAAGCGACTGACTTAATGATTTCAGGAAACCAGTCTTCATGAGAAATATTCTTCATCATCAGTATTGTTTTAAGAGCAGTTAATGCCTGCTCGGAACCCGGCCTGTCGCTTTTATTAAGAACAAAAAAATCAGCAATTTCCATCAACCCTGCTTTCATTGCCTGTATTGAATCGCCGGATTCGGGGACAAGCACCACCACAGTGGTATCTGCGGCATTTGCAATATCAAGTTCTGACTGTCCTACACCCACAGTTTCAAAAATAATAATATCAAAACCTGCAGCATCAAGTACATCTGCAGCGTCAACAGCTTTTTTACTTAATCCGCCAAGACTTCCCCTGGTTGCCATACTTCGAATAAATACTCCCGGATCTGTTCCGACTTCTGCCATTCTTACCCTGTCGCCAAGCAATGCGCCGCCAGTAAATGGACTGGTGGGATCAACCGCAATTATACCTATTCTTTTATCGGTTTTTCTAAAGTACTTAGTCAGCTGATTTGTGATTGTGCTTTTTCCGGCGCCGGGAGGTCCGGTAATTCCTATCCTGTATGCCTTGCCGGTCATAGGATATAAATTTTTTATAAGCTCCGCAGTGGACGAATTGTTGTTTTCAACAACCGTAATGGCACGGGCAACAGCACGTCTGTCTGAATTCACAATATTCCTGATAAAATTATCATCCATGATCAGCTGTTTTCCCTAAAATATAAAACAGTATTTTCCAGACCTTCTCTTAAAATGGTTGACGGTCTCCAGTTGAATCTTTTAAATAGTTTGTCGGAAGTTATTACACTTCGCATCTGTTCGCCTTGAGCTGCAGGGCCATGTATTTCTTTCATCCCTTTCCCGATGATATCATTCAGATTGTGAAAAATTTCATTGACGTTAGTCTCTGTGCCTGTTCCGATATTGTAAATACTGCTGACATCATCCTCTATTGCGATAAGATTTGCCTTAACGACGTCACCGACAAACACATAATCTCTTGTTTGCTCACCTGTACCATTTATTACTGGCTGATCCCCTTTAAGCATCTTTGTTGTAAAAATCGCAACAACCCCTGCCTCACCGAACGGATTTTGCCGCGGGCCATAAATATTGGCATACCTGAGAATGGTATATTTCAGTCCATACTGCATATTATAAAAATAGAGATACTTTTCAACTGCCAGTTTTGAAATTCCATAAGGGGAGAGGGGATTGGTATCGTGTTGTTCATCTGCCGGAAAATATTTCTGCTCACCATATACAGCACCGCCGGTTGAAGCAAACATAAATTTCCCTACTCTGGTCCTCACACAGCACTGTAGAAGATTTATAGTACCGTTTATATTAACTTCGGCATCATAGGAGGGATCGGCAACCGACCTTCGAACATCCATCTGTGCTGCGTGGTGGCAGAGAAGGTCAAATTTTTCCTTCCTGAACAGATCGATTATTCCTTTATCGCGTATATCGGATTCAACAAAGTGTGCTTTTGGATTTATATTTTTTTTAAACCCAGTGGATAAATTATCAAGCACGAATACTTCATGATCCTGCAGTATAAGGGCATCTGTTAGATGTGAAGCTATAAATCCTGCTCCACCCGTTACTAAAATTTTCAAGTTAATCCTTATATAAATTATTCTTATAAATATATTTCTTTACCCTTTCAGGTACAAGGTTATCAATCGGCAGATTGTTTTTTACCCTTTCCCTGATAGCAGTGCTGCTTATGTCGATAACCGGAGTTTCTGCGAATACAGCCTGTTCAAAAAACCTGTTATGTTTTACTTTTGTTTTTAATTCAAGTCTTTTCAGAACTACAAGCGTGGCAATCTTAATAATTTCATCAGGTTCTTTCCAGTCCGGAAAATCCAGGATGTTATCATAACCGATTATCAGATCAAGTCTTTGGAATCTGTCTTTTAGTTTCCGCAGTGTATTGATTGTGTATGAAATTCCGCCGGAATTTATTTCAATATCTGACCATTCAAAAATTGAAACACCTTCGATTGCTGCTTTCAGCATGTTTAATCTGTGTACAGCAGAAGTACTGTCAATTTCCTTTTTAAATGGAGATATAAAGGCAGGTATGAAAATAATCTTATCCAGGTTCCGAAGCTGAAACACTTTTTCTGCGGTTATCAGGTGACCATTATGCACCGGATCAAAAGTTCCTCCGAAAATACCTGCACTGCTCATTTTAAAAGATCCTTATACTCTATAAAGAGATGAGTAAACATTTCATGAATTTCCTGGCTGCAGTATGAAAGACTTTCTTTTTTTGAAAGTTCATCATACAGCTTCCTGAAATCTGCTGCGCTGTCTATAGATATAAAATCATTGATTGTATAAAGATAACTGTCTTGTCTGCAGGACTGGCTCAGAACAGTGTCATAATCTGTTTTTCCGTTTTCAAAAAAACCAGGGTATTTATTGAATCCCGCAAAACAAATCCTGTTATTTGAGGACCTTCCAAGCACCAGGACATCGTCGCTGCTGTTCAGCAGATTGAAAATTTTAAGAATATCCTGACCTGAATATCCGATAGATTTTGAAAGAAAAATAATATTATTCTCTGCTTTTCCGAAATACCTGTCGTTGAGACGTCTCATTAATGTCTCCCGGTTACTGATATCTCCAAAAATAATGTTGTCCCTCCGTTTGATAATATCCGGGATGAATGAACTGTCATGTTCGTCAAGAATAATAAAAAACGGATTGGACTGGGATGTTAAAACTTCCATGCCGTTGAGGTACAAAGCGCTCCATAAAATAGAGGAATGTTCTTTATCCAGCGATTCAAACAACGGAACATCATCCGGGCTGAATACCGGAGATAAAGGTAAAAGATAACAGCAGTAATTCTGTTTGGTCATTTTATGGATCCTGTAGAAAGCAGGAGCTGTATATAGCTTCTGTAATATTCAATTTCCTGCAGGCAGAAGTTTTTCTGCTTTCCGTTTGAATTTTTGCACTGCATTTTCCTGAAAGCGAGAGTTGTTGCCGCAACTATATAAAGCCTCCTGATGTTCTCATCAACCCAACCGAACCTTTCTCTGCGGGTCGAAGTAAGAATCTGCAAATGATCTGCAGGAATGAGCCCGTTATCAACTTCCTCAGCAAGTTCCTTATAAATAATCTTTCTCTCACCTGAAACGGAAAAAGAAAATACAACAATCATGATCACGACTGACATACCGAGAAAAATAAAACCTATTAAAGTGGTGTCTTCATAGCTTACCGAGAGATTCCACATGAAGTGGATAAATATTGCAATACTCAGTCCTGCAGCAGCGGATAAAAGTTTGTAATTAAAATCTTTGAACTTTGCATATCCTAAAAATGCACCCAGAGTGGCAGTAGATACACCATGCATCACACCGGAAAAGAGTGTTCTTATAAAAACAAGCATCAGCCAGTTTTGCAGAGTGTCGCCGAATGTAATGAAATAAAGAAAATTTTCAGTCATTCCGAAACCGAGTCCGATTGCTCCGCCGTAAACAATACCATCGGTCATATTATCGAATTTTTTGCCTGCAATGGTAAGCAGAAGGAATAATCCCTTGGTGGATTCTTCAACCAGGGGAGCGATAAGTACCATTTGTATATAATTCAGGGTGGATTCATCTTTAAGGAACAGGGAGACAACTGCAATGAGGATATCGCTTCCGATAATGGCAAAAACTATTGCACCTATGGCACCCCATAAATAATTTCTAAGGACCAGGGGGACCGGTTCACGGTCATAACGGTCGAATTTCCAGATCATGTATAGATAAATCAGCATCGGGAAAATTGCAGCCGCAGCAGATGAAATAATGAGCATTTTATTTTTCTTTAATCCATTGAATAAGTTGTTTCACGTTCGGTGCCTTGCCGTATGAAAGAATTCCTATCCTGAAAATCCTTGCAGTAATATATACAATAAGGATAATTGAAAAAAGAAGTACAGAAACTGTAATTATCAATTCCTGCAAAGGCACCAGCTTGATGTTCAGTTTTAAAAGCATTACCGCCGGAGTGGTTAGAGGAATATATGTTAAAACTTTAACCAGTTCGGAATCGGGATTTTCAATTGTACTTATAGCAAAGACTACAGGCATTAGCAATAGAAGGCTTAGGTAACCGGTTACCTGCTGGGCCTCCTGTTCAGTATTTACTATTGATCCTATTCCCACGAACAGGGCTGTGTAAAGAAGAAAGCCGAGGATAAAATAAATAAACATCGGACCTATATTATTAAAAGCAGAAGCCGGGATCATATTGTATCCTGACAGTGCAGCACCGAACGTTGACCATATAAGCAGCTGGAATAGTGCCAGGGAACTTAATCCCAGAATTTTTCCGGTCAGAAGCTCCTCTGGGGTGCAGCTTGAAACAAGAATCTCGATCAGACGGTTAGATTTTTCCTCTACCACACTCCGGATGAGCATTCCACCGGAGGTCAGAATTACAAGTACAAGGATCATAATAAAGATAAAAGAGGTGAAAAATATTTCCAGAAAACCGCTCTCGTTTTCCTTACCGCTTTTATCGAGTCTGATCTCTTTCAAATCCACATTGCTTAAAATGCTGCCCACTACTTCAGGATCAAGCCCCGAGGAGTTTAGTTCAAACTTTATCCTTGCGTTATTAAATGCTTTCTCGAATCGTTTTGTATGCTTGAGATTTCCGGGATTCATGCTTCGGTACTCAAGTTTATAATTCTCCCCGTTTCTGCTGACTGCAAGATATCCTTCAATATTACCTTTTATCACCATCGAATCAGCTTCTTTCTTCAATTCCTGAAGCGATATTCCGGTTGTTGAGAAGTTAACCAGCAAATAAGCAGGCTGGTATCCGTCAATCTGGTACTGCTCGAGTTCAGCCTTTATATTATTGAAAAATAATCCGGACTGATCAATCAGACCGACAACTTCGGTAGAATCCCCTTCGCTGCCTGCAAGCAGTGCAGGCAAAATTGTGAAAGCAATTATAATTGCAGGTGTGAGCAGAAGAGAAATTAGAAAGGATTTTGTCTTAACCTTTTCAGCAAATTCCCACCGTGCTACTGTTAAAATTTTTCTCATAAACTGCCGCCTGCTTTAACTGAATCAATAAAAATTTTATTCAAGGTTGGTTCAATAACGGAGAAGTGTGAAATTTCAACTTTACTGCTGATCTCACGGAGAAATTGCGGCGGCGGAATTTCATCCTGCAGCTGAATCTCAGCATATCCGTTATAGCTGTCCATGTGTCTCACAGAATTGCATGAAGAAATGGATCCGGGATCTCCTTTAAATCCCACTTTTACAAAATTACCACCGAATTTCTTTTTAATCGATGAAAGTTCACCCTTAAGAATTTCCTTCCCTTTATTTACAAGAAGAATTTCATCACAAAGTTTTTCAGCAGTTTCCATCTGGTGGGTGGAAAGAATAATTACTTTCCCTTCTTTGCTGAAATTAAGGATATTCTCTCTTATTATCTGCTGATTTATTGGATCAAAGCCTGCAAATGGTTCATCGAGGACCAGCAGTTCAGGATTATGGATGACGGCAATAATAAACTGAATTTTCTGCTGATTGCCCTTTGATAATTCCTGAATTTTCCTTTCAGCGGCGTTCGGAATATCAAGTTTTTTAAGCCATACAGCAGTTTTTTCCACGGTTTCTTTGGCAGATAAATTTTTAAGCCGGGCAAAATAGCTGATAACATCCTTAACCCTGCTCTTTTTATATAAACCTCGTTCTTCAGGTAAATATCCGATCTTGTTATATAAATTGCTGGAAATATTCTGACCATTAAAAACAACAGTACCTGAGGTGGGCTTTAATATGTTGAGGATAATTCTGATTGTAGTTGTTTTTCCGGCACCGTTCGGACCAAGAAGACCGAAAATTTTTCCGGGTAGGATCTGGAATGAAATATCGTCTACAGCAACAACATTCTTGAATTCTTTTCTAAGATGTTCGGAAACCAGCATTATTTTAATTCAGTGCTTAAAGAAAATATAAATTAACTAAAAATGTTAAGTATTAAAATAAAATATTTTATGAAATAACTAGCCACTGATTCAAAATGGTGCATTTTAATTATTCCGGAGGATGTTCTGAGCTTATGGTAATCTCCATGTTCTGATCCCGATCTGACCCGGGTCTAATCCCATTCTGTTCTCATTATAACCTGATTAATCTGAGAATAGAACCGGATCATATTCAGACAAGAATGGACTCAAATCGACATGGTCAGACCAATTATTGTTAAATGAATAACACAGGGTTTCATTTTGGTTGAATTACTGAGAATCCGGGGGTAATAATGTTGACTAAGTTTGGAAGTATATCTATATTTAAAGTCGTTTTTTTGGAGAATGTGATGATTATAAAAATAGCGGGTTTAAGCGAAGGATCACATAGTTATCAGTTTAATGAATCCGTAAATAAACTTGAGCTCGGAAGTCCATTCTCGGAAAATATTACAGTTGACGTTGAACTGAATAAATCGCATAACCAGGTCATTCTGAATGTGGATTTGAAGGCTTCTGCAGTTTTTGAGTGCGACAGGTGTAACAAAGTCTTTGAAAAAAAGCTGAACCCCGTTTATAAAGTGGTTTATTTTTTCGGTAACGAGCCGGAAGACAATATCGATACAAATATTGTTTATTTACAGCCGGATGCCGACAAAATTAACATTGCTCCTGAAATGCGGGATTATGCCCTGCTGGCAATTCCTATGAAAAAATTATGCAGGGAAGACTGCAAAGGTCTGTGTCCCGTATGCGGCACAGATTTGAATGAAGCTGATTGCGGATGTGAAAAGAATGGCACTGACAGCAGATGGCTTCCGCTGATGGATTTGAAGAAAAAAATAAATAATAATTAATGTGGAATAAATAATGCCTAATCCTAAACGTAAATGGTCAAAAAGCCGTAGAGATAAAAGACGTACTCATTATAAAGCTACCGCTCCTGCCATAGGAACTTGCTCCAATTGTGGTGAAATGAAACTTACCCACCATGCCTGTCCTTCCTGTGGTTATTATAATGAACGTTCAATGTTTATACCTAAGAGCTAATCAATAAAAAATTTAATGGAAAATTCCATCAACAATTCCGTATGCCGGATAATTGTGGATGCAATGGGGGGTGATTTCGCCCCTCAAAATGCAGTATTAGGCGCAGTTCAGGCAGTGGCGGAAAAAAGGAATATGGAACTTTTTCTGGCAGGTAAAAAAGAAGAAATTCTTAAAACTCTTGCTGAGAATAATCTCTCTTTTAAAGAAGAGAATATTATTCATTGTTCGGAAGTAATCGGAATGGGGGATTCACCGACTGCCGCAATTAAAGGAAAGGCGGATTCCTCAATTGTTGTAGGTGCAAGATTCGTCCGTGATGGAAAAGCCGATGCCTTTGTAAGTGCCGGTAATACCGGGGCTGTTATGGCAGCGGCAACTTTAATAATCGGAAGAATTCCCGGAGTAGGGCGTCCGACCATAGGCGCGCTGATTCCGAATACTTCCGGTATTTCAATTTTATTTGATGTCGGTGCCAGCGTTGATTCAAAACCACAGCACCTCCTTGAGTATGCTGTAATGGGCACCATCTTTGCCAGAGAAATTTATAATATTGAAAATCCGACAGTTGCCTTGTTAAGTGTGGGTGAAGAAGAATCAAAGGGAAGTGATGTGGTTATTCAGTCGCATAAGCTGCTGAAAAAAACGAACCTGAATTTTATCGGTAATGTTGAAGGAAGGGATATTCTTTCCGGCGGTGCAAATATAATTATTTGTGATGGATTTATAGGCAATATTCTGCTTAAATTCGGAGAAAGTTTTGTAACTTTCCTTAAATCTCGGTTTTTAAATTATGCCCGCAAAAGTTTTACTAATAAGCTTAGAGTGGGAATTGCAAAAGATTCTTTAAAAAGTATTCTTAAGGAATTTGATTACCAGGAATATGGCGGTGTGCCCCTGCTCGGTATAAACGGAATAACCATAATAGGGCATGGGTCAAGCACACCTAAGGCGATAAAGAACATGGTTCTGCGTGCTCTGGAGATGCACGAAAAAAAGTTGACAGAGAAGATTGAGATATCAATTAAGCAATATTCTAATTTACAGTAAGAGGTGAAATGAACGACAAGAGGAAATATAATGCGGTGATCACGGGCCTGGGAATGTATGTTCCGGATAAAATTTATGACAATGCATATTTTGAAAAAATAGTTGATACTACTGATGAATGGATTACTACACGTACCGGAATTAAAGAAAGAAGAATTCTTGAAAATGGAGCGACCAGCACTTTAGCTACTAATGCTGCGCTGGATCTGTTAGAGAAACATAATGTTTCAGCAGAGGAAATTGATGCGATAATTGTGGCCACTGTTACTCCGGATATGTTCTTTCCGGCCACAGCCTGTTTAGTACAGGATAATATTGGAGCCAGGAATGCCTGGGGAATGGATCTTTCCGCAGCTTGTTCCGGTTTTCTATTTGCACTTCAGACCGGCAGCACACTGATCGAATCAGGAAGGTATAAAAAGGTAATGGTAATCGGCGCTGATAAAATGTCGTCTATTACCGATTATTCGGACAGGAATAATTGTATTTTGTTTGGTGATGCTGCAGCTGCAGTATTGCTTGAGCCAACCGAGGACAAATCTTTCGGATTAATTGACAGTATTCTCAGAGTTGATGGTTCAGGTAAAGAAAGTCTTAATATGAAAGCAGGAGGAAGTCTGCTTCCCCCCAGTCACGATACTGTTGATAAAAGGCTGCATTATGTATTCCAGGACGGAAAGGCAGTCTTTAAAGTTGCCGTAAAAAGCATGGCTGATGTGTCGTATGAAATATTAAAAAAGAATAATCTTACCGGTGAGGATGTTGCTTATTTAGTACCGCACCAGGCAAACCTGAGAATTATTGATGCCACTGCTGAAAGAATGGGAATTAACAGGGACAAAGTAATGATTAACATTGAAAAGTACGGGAATACTACTGCGGCTACAATCCCATTATGCCTGGTAGAGTATTATCGGGCCGGTAAGCTCAGAAAAGGTGATAAAATTGTTCTGGCAGCATTTGGTGCCGGCTTCACCTGGGGTTCAATACTAATTTCCTGGTCAATGGAGTAAGTATGCCAAAAAAGGCATTCATTTTTCCGGGTCAGGGTTCACAGTACACTGGTATGGCCAAGGATCTCTTTGAAAATTCTGTTGAGGCCAAAGAGATGATCCAGATGGCTGATGATGCACTTGGAATAAATTTGTCGCATTTGATGTTCCAGGGGCCCGAAGAAAGTCTTAAGCAAACGGAATATACACAGCCGGCGATATTTTTGCACAGTGTCGTACTTTCGTCTCTGGTAAGAACAATTACACCGGATGCAGCAGCAGGTCATTCACTGGGTGAATATTCAGCTTTAACTGCTGCGGGCGCACTTCAGTTTTATGATGCGGTTAAATTAGTAAGGGAAAGAGGATCGGCGATGCAGCAGGCCGGAAAAGAAAATCCGGGAACCATGGCGGCAATTGTTGGTCTGGCTGCTGAAAAAGTTAACCAGTTATGCAGCACTGCCTCTGATGAAGGTGTTGTTCAGTGTGCCAATTTTAATTCTCCCGGTCAGATAGTGATCTCCGGTTCAGTGAATGGCGTTCACAAGGCTATGGAGTTAT
>DJMM01000087.1 GCA_002435365.1 Ignavibacteriales bacterium UBA6490 | reverse complement strand
AGGAGATTCATGACTACAACGGTTTGGGTTATTCTTCTCCGCTGCTTGGAGTTTCATTGGCTATATTCCTGATATCGTTAACAGGACTGCCGCCCACTGCAGGCTTTATTTCCAAACTATATATTTTTATTGCACTGGTTGATGCAAATATGATTGCCCTCGCAATCATCGCACTTCTGAATACTGTTGTATCTCTCTATTATTATGTAAGAGTGCTGAAACATATGTATCTCAACAGACCTGAAACCGAACCGGAACAGTGGTCGGTTTCTCCCCTTAATGCAGCTGTGGTGCTTGCACTGGTGATTCCGGTATTGATTTTTGGAATTTACTTTACCCCCCTTATCGAATTTGCGAAAAATTCAATAACAATATTGGGCTTCTAAACATTTTTATATAATCTTCATCCGGTCCGGAACCTGATGAAGATTATATTTCTTCCAAAGGTTAAATCTTTATATTAAACTTATCCTTGAGCTTCTGCAGCAGATTTTTATTTAAAAATTCATTTGCATTTGCTAAAATAGACTTAATTGCATTCAGCAGATCCCTGTCGCCTGCCCAGTGGCGTAAAATTATCTGCGGATCTATGGAGACTAACATTTCATTCAGAATGTATGCGGATATAAAAATATCATCAAGGTAACCTATCGGACCAAGCAGGATTTCAGGAAAAAAGTCTAATGGCAATATAAAATAAGCTATAACCGCCCCTAATCTGACTTTTTTATCGAGCGGGACCTCTTTATCGAGCGATAACTTTATAAGCAGATGGAAAATATCGGGTGCCAGAAGAATATAATCTGCCCACCTGTTTTCATTCCCGGATTTTGTGTCTATCCAATCCCGAACTTCGGTTCGTACCTTTTTATAAAAATCCTGTTGTTCTTCGTTCATGTTTTCACCTGCAGTATTTTCTGATTTTTTCGTATGCTGCAAAATAACCTAAATCCCCCGCCTTTGAAAAATCCCTGCATGCATTTTTTTTATTTTTCAATTTAATGTAGGTTTCCCCTCTCAATACATAGGCTTTTCCGTTTTCTGGCTGTACTTTGATGACTGCCGAAAAATCAATCAGAGCACCTTTATAATCTTTCAGCTCGGTTTTAATTTCACCGCGGCTCATAAAGGCATCCACATAGGTCGAATCCTTATTTACTATTATGGAATAATCGTTTACGGCGTCCTTTACCAGTTTAAGTTTACGCTTTGCCTCGGCTCTCATATAAAGGGCATCCAGAAAATCTTTTCCGACATCTACAGCTACAGAAAAGAATAAAATTGCTTCCTTATAATTTTCTGCGGTAAAATACTCATTCCCGATATGAAAATAGGCCTCCTCGTTAAGCGGATTGATCGTCGTAACTTTTAAAAAATCACCGATTGCCCCCTCACGATCCCAGATTTTGCTTTTTGCCATAGCACGGTTGAAAAATGCTTTTTCATTGGAAGGGTCTAGAAGGAGAGCTGAAGAATAATCATAAATTGCCTCCTCGTACTTCTCTTTTATATCATAAATATAGGCTCTGCCCAGAAATGCCTGAATTCTGCCCGGATCCAACTCAATAACTCGGGTGAAATCCTCAACTGCCTGATCATAGTTTTTAAGAGTCAGATTGATCATTCCCCTGTCCAGTAATGCATCACTTTTTTCCGGATCATAAATAAGCGCTTTGGAATAATTTTCGTTTGCCGATCTCAGAAAATTAAGCTCTTTCTGAGCCTTTCCGGCATACATATATGAATCAGCATATAAAGAATCCAGTTCAATGCTTTTATTAAAATAATTTATTGCTCCCCAGTAATCTGCTTCGTGGAATTTCTCGAGGCCTAATTTAAAATACTCTTCTGCCTCGGACATGCACCCCTTAAGAATAAAAAAGAAAGGAATGATAAAGTATATTATGCTTTTAACGGATATCTTTCCCATATACTAAATTTGCTGTATGCTTAATATCAAATTAAAACTTAAGTTCACTATAAACAATTGCATTAGTTGTTCATCATAGTTAGTTTTTAAAGCTTTTTTTTATAAACTATTGTAATATATAGATTTATACATATTGTGAAAGTGTTTCCGGAAATTTATTGGGATTTCCATTAAAGAGTATGATCTTTATATGATTTAAGTTTGAATGCCGGCTAATAATGAAAAATCCAGTTGTATATCTTGACTATAATGCCACCACACCTGTGGATCCCGGAGTACTTGAAGAAATGATCCCCTATTTCTCAGTGAAATATGGTAATTCATCAAGCAGGCATTCATATGGATTTGAAGCCGAAAGCGCTGCAAAAGTGGCCAGGAAGAGAATTTCTGCCCTGATCAATGGTGATCCCGATGAATTTTATTTTACATCGGGAGCTACTGAATCGATAAATATCGTCCATCAGGGAGTTGCCAAAGCATATTCATCGCAGGGCAGACATATTATCTCAAGCAATATTGAGCATCCTGCAGTTATCGAATCGCTCCAATACCTGAAGCAGAACGGATTTTCAATTTCATTCATTCCGGTTAATTCGGAAGGGCTGATTGACCTGAATCAGCTTGGAAGGGAAATCAGAAAGGACACCATACTGGTTTCACTAATGGCTGCGAATAATGAAATTGGCGTGGTAAATGACCTGGAAATAATTGGAAATATCTGCAGCGAAAAGAATGTCCTATTTCATACTGATGCTTCCCAGGCTCTGGGAAAGCTTGAGATCGATGTAATGAAGATGAAAATTGATATGTTGTCTTTTTCCGGACATAAGTTTTATGCTCCGAAAGGAACCGGCGGGCTTTTTATCAGGCAGAAAAAACCGCAGATCAGGATTGCACCCTTTTTCTTCGGCGGCGGTCAGGAAAAAGGGATCAGACCAGGAACCCTGAACATTCCATCTGTTGTTGGTCTTGGCAAAGCTGCTGCATTATGCATGGAGTTATTCAGTGAAGAAACAAAGCGGATTAAATCCTTACGAGACCAGCTTTTTGAAGGACTCAAAAAAAATATTCAGGGTTTAGTGCTTAACGGCTCATACGAGGCAAGACTTCCCAACAACCTGAATCTGCGAATAAAGGATGTAAGGGCAGATAAACTAATGATGGAGTTAAGAGATCTGGCATTTTCAACCGGCTCTGCATGTGCATCCGGATCAGATAAACCGAGCTACGTCCTGAAAGCACTGGGACTTGATGATGAATCCGTCTATTCATCAGTTAGACTTGGATTAGGAAGGTTTTCAACAAGTTTTGAAATCGATTATACAATAAATCGGATTACCGAAGCAGTTAACAAAATTAGAAATTATCCACAAAATAAAAGAAACTAAAAATGAAAGAACAAAAAATCATAATGCTGGCTGATAAAATAAAAAATGAGGAAGAGGTTTTCCTGCAGTTCCTTAAATCAAAATCACCGCTTTTCCATAACTCAAATTACTTTTTCAGAGATCTGGAGTACGGCATTGGCTCCTATCTGAAAAAAAAGAACATCAATCCAACACAAGCTGAGATTCTTAAAATTACGGATAAAGTAGCTTCATTTCTCGAGGAGAAAAATTACTTTAAGAGAATTAATACCGGTGTATGGACTGTAAATATGCCTAAATTTGTGACGGCTGCACCAGGTGACCCTTTTTAACAGATATTTATAATAATATTTTTTAATTTTGGCTACAATGAAAGATAATTTAATGGTCGAAAACGAAATAAAGATTACAGATAAGGCAGTTAGCGAAGTACTTAAAATAATGTCAGAGAATAAAATTCCTGATAACTTCGGGCTAAGAGTTGGTGTAAAGGGCGGCGGATGTTCAGGACTGGTTTACCAGTTGAATTTTGATGAATCTGCACGTGAAGGCGATACTATAATTGAACAGGATAAAATAAGACTTTTTGTGGACGGTAAAAGCTTATTCTATCTGATGGGTACCGAGCTTGATTTTACTGATGGCCTTAAGGGACGTGGCTTCATTTTTAACAATCCGAATGCTGTTAAAACCTGCGGCTGCGGCGAATCCTTTGGTGTTTAATCCTTATTTGTGACCCAGGCAACTTCTCCGGTAAAACCATAAATCCGACTTCTCTTTTCTGAATCTAACATTAGGAAAACAAAAGAGTTTTTAATGGACAGAAGAAAGTTTATTGTTTCTATTGCTTCCGTGCCCTTAATCGGCAGCATAAGCAGTATCGATAAGAAATTAAATTTATTAAATAGTAAAATTAACAGGAGTATCTCTATGTCAAATTTTGAATTGCCTAAATTACCCTATGAATATGACGCTTTGGAGCCGTATATTGACAAGCAGACGATGGAAATACACTATACAAAACATCACCAGGCATATGTTACAAATCTTAATAAGGCACTTGAAGGATCGGAAGGTGCTGGAAAAGCGCTTGAGGATATTATTAAGAATATTTCAAAGTATCCGGTTTCCGTCAGAAATAACGGCGGCGGACACTTTAACCACTCCCTTTTCTGGAGTTTAATGAAAAAGAATGGCGGTGGATCTCCCACTGGCGACGTTCTGAAAGAAATAAACAGCAGCTTTGGTTCTTTTGATGAATTTAAGAAACAGTTTGGCGCTGCTGCGATGGGAAGATTTGGATCCGGATGGGCTTGGCTGATTGTAAACAATAACAAGCTTGAGATAACTTCTACCCCCAACCAGGATAATCCCCTGATGGACATTGCCGAGAAGAAAGGCAGTCCGATTCTTGCTATAGATGTTTGGGAACACGCTTATTACCTTAAATATCAGAATAAACGCGCTGATTATGTTGAGAATTGGTGGAATGTGGTTAACTGGGATGAAGTAGCTAAGCTGTATAGCCAGGCGAAGTAAATTGACTTAAAGGCTGTTCCCCGGAACAGCCTTTTTTTATTCATTCAGGCAGGTTAATTTTAACATGCATTATGGATTTAACAATTGAGATTATTAAATGGATAATGTCATCCCTTTATTTCCGCTGAAACTGGTGGTATTCCCCAACTCAAAATATCCTTTACACATCTTTGAGCCAAGATATAAAAACATGCTTGAATTCTGCCTGATGAACGACAAAGGATTCGGGATTGTTGCTCAGGTAGGCAAGGAAATGTCCAATATTGGCTGTTACGTTAAAATCTCTTCTGTCTTAAAGAAATATGAGAATGGAACTTACGATATAATTGTAGAAGGGATAAGCAGGTTCTCTATCGATAAGATAGAAATCCACGATAATGGATATTTTGTTGCAAAGGTGTACGAATATGGAGACACCGATCCTACCGGCGACATTGTCCTCATTCAGGAAGTTAAAATTAAATTTGAAGCAGTACTAAAAAAGATAAATTTTGTTCCTGACGACCCTTTTTGGGATAATTTTATAAAAACAGATACAAAATCATTTAAGATAGCTGAAAAATCGGGATTAACTTTAACTGAACAGCAGGAGCTGCTGTTAATCCAGGATGAAAACAGCAGATTGAATTTCCTTAAAAAACATTTTATTAAACTGGAAGATAGGATATCTAAAAACCTGGCTGGCAAGCTTTTAATAATGAATGATGGTTTTGTAAACTGAACCGGATGGTTTACTAAACTTCCCTGCGGATATACTTTTCAACAAACTGAAGCCTGTTCAAGGCTCTCCTGAGAGCATTCTCAGCTCTTTGAACATCAAGCATCTTATCAGAACGGTCAGCAAGCCGCTTTTTAGCCCTGTCAGCAGCATTTTTTGCCCTTTCCACGTCAATATCCTCCGGACTTTCAAGAGAGTCTACCAGGATCAGAACATTGTTTTTATCAACTTCAATGCTCCCTCCACCCACTGAGTAATAAGTTTTCTTTCCGTCCTGAAACTCAACTTTTACAACACCAATATCCAGTGTACTGAGCAAAGGTGCATGATTTACAAGCACCTGAAAGCTGCCGGCTGTTCCCGGAACGGTAACTGATTTTATTACACCTTTATAAAACGGCTTTGCGGGGGTTATTATTTCTAATTTCAGTTCAGCCATAAATTACATTTTTTTTGCGCGTTCAACAGCTTCTTCGATTGTGCCCACATACATAAAAGCACCTTCAGGTAGGTCATCATAATGCCCGTCGATAATACCCTTAAATCCGCGTATAGTATCTTCCAGCTTCACATATTTTCCTTTATACCCGGTAAACTGTTCAGCAACAAAGAAAGGCTGACTGAAGAATCTCTGGATTCTCCTGGCACGTCTTACAATAACTTTATCCTCATCTGAAAGCTCATCCATACCTAGAATATTAATAATATCCTGGAGATCCTTATAATGCTGAAGAATTTCTTTGACATGTTTGGCAACATCATAATGTTCCTGACCAATTACACCCGGTTCAAGAATCCTTGAAGTAGAGTCCAGTGGATCAACTGCAGGATAAATACCCAGTTCGGAAATCTGCCTGCTTAATACAGTTGTCGCATCAAGGTGAGCAAATGCTGCTGCAGGGGCAGGATCAGTTAAATCATCTGCAGGAACATAAATCGCCTGTACAGAAGTAATTGATCCCTTATCTGTAGATGTAATTCTTTCCTGCAACGCTCCCATTTCAGTTGCAAGATTTGGCTGGTAACCAACCGCAGAAGGCATACGACCAAGCAGCGCAGATACTTCTGACCCGGACATACTAAAACGGAAAATATTATCAATGAA
>DJMM01000038.1 GCA_002435365.1 Ignavibacteriales bacterium UBA6490 | reverse complement strand
AATCGGCGGCATCGGGATGAGCGGAATTGCGGAAATTCTCCTGCAGCAGGGATTTGAAATTTCCGGATCCGATAAATCATTAACCGAAATCACCCGCAGGTTAAGCGGCCTCGGAATGACTATATATGAAGGACATTCCGCCGGGAACCTGAAAGGTGCCGATGTACTGGTGTACTCTTCTGCAGTAACAATGGATAACCCGGAAGTTGCCGCCGCATTGGAAAGGAAAATTCCGGTTATCAAGAGAAGCGAAATGCTGGCTGAATGCATGCGCATGAAATACGGCATCGGCATTGCAGGCACCCATGGCAAAACAACCACCACTTCAATGGTGGGGCTTACTCTTACCGAAGGTGGAATTGATCCTACAATCATTGTGGGTGGAAAGCTCAGCGGTCTGGGCGGTACAAATGCAAGACTGGGAAACGGTGAATTTATTGTAGTTGAAGCAGATGAGTTTGACAGGACTTTTCTCAGACTCACTCCTACAATTGCTGCTTTGACTACTCTGGAGAGTGAACACCTTGATACATATAAAGATCTTAACGATATTAAATCCGCATTCGTTGAATTCGCAAACAAGGTGCCCTTCTATGGTTTTGTAGTGCTATGTCTTGATGAACCTGCACTGCAGGATATCATTCCGCATATAAATAAGAAGGTTCTTACTTACGGCCTCACTACCCAGGCAGATATAAGGGCAGAAGATATCACCTACAGTGAATTCAACAGCTCTTACAGCTTAAAATATAAAGGCGAAGATAAAGGAAGAATAGATCTGAAAATTCCCGGTATACATAATGTTAAGAATTCGATGGTGGCGGTATGTATCGGAACCGAACTTGGTCTTGATTTCGATATTATTAAAAAAGCCCTGGAGTCTTTCAGCGGTGTATACAGAAGGTTTGAGACCAAGTATAATGATGAAATCCTGGTTGTGGACGACTATGCGCATCATCCTACAGAAACAAGTGCCACACTGGCGGCAGTTAGATCAGGCTGGGGAAGACGGCTTGTTGCTGTATTCCAGCCGCATCTTTATTCAAGGACGCAGAATTTCAGCCAGGAATTCGGTAGATCATTCCTTAATTCGGATGTATTCATCTGCACAGATGTTTATCCTGCAAGGGAAGAACCGATTCCCGGAATAACGGGAGAGATAATTGCCGATGCCGCAAAGAAATTCGGTCATAAAAATGTGGTTTATGTTAAAGATAAGAATGAGATCCCTTCCATACTTAAGAAAATTATGAGGAAAGATGATATAATAATAACCATGGGAGCCGGCGATATATGGAAGTACGGCGAAAAATTTATTGAAATGATTAAAAAAAATAATAAATGAGTGATTTTAAAGGTAAAATATTAGGAACTGTAGTATCTGTTGCATTAATTTTGCTGCTGATCTATTTAATCTTTTTTCCGGCTGCTCAAATCCGGGAAGGAAAGATTGAAATGGTTCAGGTAACGGGTAATGAGCTTCTTGATAAAGCGGAATACCTTGACTTCACAAAACTCCGGGATTCTGCTGAAACAGCTGAGATATCCCTTCCATTTATAAAAGACCGTTTCGAAAAACATCCTTACGTCAAGAGTGCTGAAGTAGAACTGCTTGGTAAGAAGGAAGCTAAGGTGCGCATTACCGAAAAAGGAATAATGGCGATGGTACTGATAAAGTCTGAACCATTCTTCCTTTCGGATGATTTCCAGCTGCTTCCGATGATTCCAAATACGAAGTCTGTCACTGTGCCGGTTATTAGCAATCCGGGTACTGAAAAGAATCTCCGCCCGATGAGCTATATGGAAACTGAAAATATTGTCCAGGCATTTAAGATAATCGATGCAGTCAAAATGACCAGCCAGAATCTTAGCTCCTCCTTGTCAGAAATAAATCTGCGGAACGGCGGCGATATTATTCTGCACTTTTCAGACCTGGATGCGCCTGTAATCTTCGGCAGAAACGGAACAGCCGCAAAAATGGTCTATCTCGAAATGCTTTGGGATAAAAATATAAACGGAAAATCACTGGTGGAGAACAGCGAGTATGTTGACCTCCGGTTTGCAAATGAAATATTTATCGGTTCAACCGAAAAAACAGGTTTACTTTGATGAAAAAAAATATTCTTGCAGGACTTGATCTGGGAACTACAAAAGTTTGCGCTGTTATTGCCGAAAAGGGCGATAACAGCAAAATCGATATTCTGGGCTTCGGAATAGCTCCCTCTGAAGGACTGCATAAAGGATTAGTGGCTAATATCAGCAAAACTGCAGAAGCAATTAAAAATGCAGTTCAGATTGCAAGCAACCGGGCCGGAATCCAGATAAATACAGTTAACGTTGGCGTAGCCGGAGAACATATTACAAGTATCCGCCACCGTAACTATGTAACCATCAACAGTGAAGAAAAAGAAATTACAAAAGCCGATCTTGACAGGCTTGAAGCTGATGTAAGAACAATCCGGATACCCTCTGACCGCCAGATACTTCATATAATTCCGGAAGAATTTTCAATCGACCATCAGGGCGGTATCGAAAATCCGCTTGGTATGTCGGGCTCACGGCTCGAAGCAACAAATCATGTTGTACTGGCTTCGATACCGGCAATCCAGAATATTAAAAAATCCGTGGAACGGGCCGGACTGCATGTGCAGGATTATATTCTTCAGCCCATTGCTTCAAGCTCGTCCGTTCTTGAGGAAAGTGAAAAAGATCTTGGCGTGGCGCTGATAGATATCGGCGGCGGGACAACGGATATCGCCATATTTCATAATAAAGCAATAAAGCATACAAAGGTTATCGGCGTTGCCGGGAACCAGGTTACCAATGATATCAGGGAAAGTCTCGGAGTGGTTACCGAAGAAGCTGAGAATCTTAAAAAAGAATATGGCTATGCCACCGAGGGAGCAATTATCCGGGAGATGGATATTCTTATTAAAGGTGTGGGAGCACGCGGCAATACAAAAATTCCGATAAGCCTTCTTACACAGATAATAAGTCTGAGGATGAGAGAGTTATTCGTTCTCATCGATAATGAAATAAGAAGTGCAGGTTTTAAAAATAAAATAAAGGCCGGTATAATATTAACCGGCGGAGGCTCGCTGCTTAAAGGATGCACCGAACTTGCGGAAGAAGTATTTGGACTTCCCTCAAGAATAGGAGTTCCGCAGGAGCTCGGACACGGGTTATCAAACGAGATTGAGAGTCCTGAATTTGCTACAGTAGCCGGATTAATTAAAGGAATTCCGGGCGGAAAATCCAGCGAATACCAGGTTCTGATAAAACCCGATAAGCTGAAAGCTAAAAACAAAGTTTCATTTTTAATTAAGAAGTTCCAACAATTTTTTGATGAATTATAATAGGAGGCACTATGTCGCGTTTTGCAACATTGGATCGTGGCAAAGCAATGTCAGCAGTACTTAAAGTAGTCGGAGTCGGCGGAGGAGGCTGTAATGCAATAGAAAGCATGATTAAGCGAGGTCTGAACGGTGTGGAATACATTGCCGTTAATACAGACTCACAGGTGCTTAACAGCAGCAGCGCAACTCATAAAATTCAGGTGGGTACAAATATTACCCGCGGATTAGGAGCAGGTGCCGATCCCAATGTTGGAAGAAAAGCACTGGAAGAAGACAGGGAACGGATAGCCGAATTCCTCTCTGGAAGCGACATGGTGTTTGTTACTGCCGGCATGGGAGGCGGTACCGGAACCGGCGGCGCTCCCGTAATTGCATCGATTGCAAAAAGTATCGGATCATTGGTTGTTGGAATAGTTACAAAACCTTTCCGCTGGGAAGGGAAGAAAAGAATGCTAAATGCAGAGCAGGGCATTCAGGATATAAAACAATATGTCGACAGTCTTATTGTTATTCCTAATGAAAGACTCTTGAATATACTCGACAAAACCACACCCGCGTTTACTGCATTCGATAAACCGAATGAAGTCCTGTATGAAGCTACCAGAGGCATAGCTGATATAATTACGGTGGAAGGCCTTATAAATGTCGACTTTGCCGATGTGAGAGCAGTTATGAATATGAGCGGCGAGGCGCTGATGGGATGCGGAATTGCGAGCGGCGAGAACCGGGCAATTGAAGCAGCCCAGAAAGCAATCTCAAGCCCGCTTCTTGAAGGTATAAGCATCAAAGGCGCCAAGAGCGTACTGCTTAATGTTACCGGTTCCAGCAATTTAACAATGCAGGAAATAAATGAAGGCAATAATGTCATCTTCGAGGCCGCCGGTGAAGAAGCAAATGTAATTTTCGGCTGCGTTAGAAAAGAGGAAATGAATGACTATGTTTCCTATACAGTTATTGCTACCGGTTTCGAAAGTACATTTAAGGGATATAAAACCCCGCAGGCTAAATCCAAAAGTGCTGATTCGGTTAAGGGCGGATACCTCTTTCCGAAGGATACTGATATTGATAAGGAAAACCTGGATATTCCTACCATAATAAGAGTGGGCGGAAATAAGACTACCCTCGATGAAAAGAAAGAAGAAACTGCAAACAGCGGCTTTAATTTTGAAACATCAAGGTATAACTGGGCAAAGGAAAAAGCGAAAAAGAAAGAGGAAGAAGAAAAATCAGAAAGCGAAGACAGCTCCTCTTTCCTGAGAATGATTATGGATTAAAACATTCTGACGGTTTTTAATCCCGGTATTAAAGATGTCATCTTCTAATCAAAGATGACATCTTTGTTTTAAACAATCACTGACCTGTCATACCAGACAGCGGCGAGATGAACCGTTCAGAAAACTCCTGATGAGCCCTTCTGACAATAAATAATAATTTTTAAATCCTGAATGCTCTTTCAACCAGTTCGGCCTGCTGCTTGCTGCTTATTTTTGCTGAACCGACGGCAGGACTTGCACCTTCAGGTCTGCCTGAATATAATAATTCCCTTCCTCCCTTTATTTCCGACAGCCTGGATGATAAGAAATTCCATGCACCCATATTCAAAGGCTCTTCCTGTACCCACACAATTTTTTCGGCAGACCTATAACCGGAGAATATTTCCTTCAGCATATTCTTTTTAAATGGATAAAACTGCTCCATCCTGACTATTGCCGTGCCGGAAATATTTTTCTCATTCCGGTATTTTAAAAGATCATAGTAGACCTTGCCGCTTGTAAGAATAATCCTGTCAACTTTATCCTTAACTGCATCACTGTCATCAATCACTTCTAAAAATTTCCCGTTAAGAAAATCATTTTTCGATGATCTGGCTTCAGGAAGTCTCAGCAGACTTTTGGGAGTCATTATTACCAGAGGCTTTCTTACAGCCTGCTTAATTTGTCTGCGCAGAACATGAAAATACTGGGCCGGGGTTGTTAAATTGCATACCTGCATATTTTCCTCTGCACATAAAATCAGAAATCTTTCCAGACGTGCGCTGGAATGCTCCGGCCCCTGTCCTTCAAATCCGTGCGGAAGAAGCAGAACCACGCTGTTCTTGGTCTGCCATTTTTCCTGTGAAGCAGCAATAAAATTATCAATTATTATCTGTGCGCCATTGGCAAAATCGCCGAACTGGGCTTCCCAGATTACAAGCGCCAACGGATCTGCAGAGCTGTAACCGTATTCAAAACCAAGTACCGCAGCTTCAGATAAAAGGCTGTCCAGTGCTTCAATTCTTGCCTGACTGCCGGACATATGGTTTAGAGGCAGGTACTCCTTACCGGTTATAATATCTGTAAACATCAGATGCCGCTGACTGAATGTTCCGCGGACGCTGTCCTGTCCGCTCAGCCTTACCGGTGTTCCTTCCAGCAAAAGACTGCCGAATGCCAGCGTTTCCGCAAATGCCCAATCGACTTCGGTATCTTTTTTAGCAAGCTCTCTGCGCTTCTCAAGAAATTTTGAAAGCTTAGGATGAATGCTGAATCCGGCGGCAGTTTTTGTGGAATCAAGAACAATTTTATTCAACAGATCAGCGCTTATAGCGGTTCTTTCCTCAGGAACTACATCAGCCAGTGTATCTTTTGAGACCGCCAACGGAATATCTGCCTTAAATTCAGTTTTCTTTTTGTGGATCTTTTCAAAGGACTGATCCATCGACATTACCAGAGCTTTCTTCAGATCGGAAAACTTCTCTTCTGTAATTACTCCCTCTCTGATTAGTTTCCCCAGGTATAATTCAGTAACAGAAGGTCGGTTTTTTATTTTCTGATACATCAGCGGTTGTGTAAAACCGGGTTCATCGCCTTCGTTATGACCGTGCCTTCTGTAGCCGAGAAGATCAATTACAACATCCTTCTTAAAAATCTGCCTGAACTCAAATGCAAGTCTTGCTGTCCAGACCGCCGCTTCAGGATCCTCGCCATTTACATGGAATATCGGCGACTGGATCATCTTTGCAACGTCGGTTGCATATGTGGATGAGCGTGCTTCTTCGGGAGTTGTTGTAAAACCAATCTGATTATTGATTATTATATGCACGGTTCCGCCGGTGCGGTAACCCTTAAGCTGAGACAGATTGAGAGTTTCTGCAACTACTCCCTGTCCGGCAAATGCAGCATCCCCGTGAATAAGCAGAGGCATAATTTTCAGATGTTCCGTATCATTCATTCTTGTCTGTTTTGCACGGACTATTCCCTCTACTACGGGATCCACCCATTCAAGGTGGCTGGGATTCGAAGCAACCGCAACAGAAATTGCCGATTGATTTTTAGTGCGGTATTTGCCTGTAGCCCCAAGATGATATTTAACATCACCCGATCCCTCGATTGAATCAGGATCTTTTATATCTTCAAATTCAGAGAATATCGATTCATACGATTTACCGATAATATTTGCAAGGACGTTCAGTCTTCCCCTGTGAGCCATCCCGAAAACAACTTCCTGAATGCCGGCTTCGGAAGCTTCATTTAAAATAAGATCAAGCACAGGCATTACAGTCTCGGAACCTTCCAGTGAAAATCTTTTATGACCGATGAATTTATTATGAATGAAATGCTCAAAGCTTTCCGCAAGCAGGAGCTTATCAAGTATCCCGAGCTTTTCCTCTTTTGAAAAAACAGGTACACCCTTTAAAGGTTCCATTTTACTTTGAATCCAGATTTTTTCAGCGGGATTCTGGATATGCATATACTCCACACCGATCTTGCTGCAGTAAGTTTTTTGAAGTATATCCAGAATCTGTCGCAGGGTAGCAGTTTTTATTCCGCTGAAGCCGCCCGTAATAAACTCCCTGTCCAGATCCCATATTGTAAAATTATAAGTGGAAGGGTCGAGCTCCGCGTGATAATGAACAGTTGAATCAAGCGGATCAAGCTGTGCCGCAAGGTGTCCGCGCACCCGGTATAAATTGATCAACTGCAGCACTCTCGCCTGTTTTTCGATTTCCTCTGTGCTTGAAGCTCCGCTGAAAACGGCAGGCTGGTAATCTGTTTTCCAGATCATCGGCTGCTGAAGAATTCCAAGGTCATCAAAAATTTCCCCGTAGAAATCTTTTTCCCCGGTAAGAAGATCATGCACTTCCTTAAGGAACAGACCGGACTCCGCACCCTGAACTATCCGGTGGTCGTAAGTGCTGGTAATATTCATTATCTTACTTATTCCAAGTGTTGAGATTGTCTGCGGCGACATTGCCTGGTATTCGGCAGGATACTGAATTACTCCGGTTGCGATTATTGCTCCCTGACCGCTCATTAATCTTGGCACCGAAGAAACTGTACCGATTGTACCCGGATTTGTAAGAGTGATTGTAGTTTCCAGGAATTCAGAAGGATCAATGGTGCCTTTGCGGGAGCGCTGGACGATGTCCTCATATGCTTTTAGGAAATCGCTGAATGATTTTGTATCTGCCTTTTTAATGTTAGGCACTATCAGGGAGCGGGACCCGTCCTTTCTTTCAATATCAATAGCCAGACCGAGGTTTACATGTTTTCTTCTGATAAGCTGAGGCTTACCGTCGATTATAGTGAATGCATTATTAATGGAAGACTGGGTTTTAACAGCTTTAAGAATAGCCCATGCAATAAGATGTGTGAAAGACACTTTGCCTGCTTCTCTTAATTTAAGCTGCTGATTAATTATGATCCGGTTCTCTTCCAGAAGCTTTACCGGTATGGTCCGCTGAGAAGTGGCAACCGGGATTGTGAGACTGGTTTCCATGTTTTCAAGTATCCGGGCACTGCTTCCGGCAATAATACGGAGCTCGTCACCCTCGCCCGGCTGTACCGGGGGAACTGCAGGAGCTGTTTTTTCTTTACTTCCATTGCTGCCTGTTCCGGCAATGTTGCCGAAAAAAAGCTGCCATTGCCGGGGTACATTGTCAGGATCATCTTTATACCGGTTGTATAGGTACTCTACGAACCAGGTATTAGCACCGAATTTTTCAAGCTCTTCACGCTGCTCACTGGTTAAATCTGATTTTTTCATATTAAGATATAAGTTTTGCTTTCTTACAAATCTAAACTAATTTCTTCTAATTAGAAGTGAGATTTTAGTTTTAAGTAATAATAATTGACAATTATGATGTATTGGGATGTGTTTGTGCAGCTGAGCTTATTTACAATCTGATCTGGCTCTGTTCTGAACTGATTAAATCTCGGAAAAAATGGGATTAGTATCGGAGTAGAATCGGGTCAGATACGGATCAGACCGGGGGCAGAACCCCAATCAGAATAGAATTCACACCCTGTTTTTTTATTCAGAATCCGCCATCGGAAGTGATGAACTTCCGGCAACTGATGAGTTATGCAAAAGTTTAATTTTCAAGTCACACAAATGACTTTTAATGTTCTCGGGAAAAACCTAAATTTGACACTCTTAAAAAAGAAGCAATGTAACCTATGATTGATAACAAGCAAATTGCCGGTTTGAGAAAAACCTATTCAAAGGAGACACTTTCTGAAGACAGTGTCCATCCCGATCCGCATGAACAATTTAATATCTGGCTTAACGAGGCACTTAACTCCGGGATAGACGAGCCCAATGCGATGACACTTGCAACCAGCTCAAAAAATGGTACCCCGGGATTAAGAACCGTATTACTAAAAGGAATTGCTTCCGACGGTTATATATTTTACACGAACTATAAAAGCAGCAAAGCAAAGGATCTTGAAGAAAACCCGAAAGCTGCCATAATGTTCTTATGGAAAGATCTGGAACGGCAGCTTATTGTTACCGGGAATGTTGAAAAAGTAAGCAGGGAAGAATCCACTCAATATTTTAATTCACGTCCCCGGGAAAGTCAGATAGGGTCATGGTCATCTGAGCAGAGTTCTGAGATTCCGGACAGAAAATTTATCGAGGATCAGTATGAAAGCTATTCAAAAAAGTTTGAAGGCAAAGATATCCCGCTGCCGGATTTCTGGGGAGGTTTTAAATTAATCCCGGAAAAATATGAATTCTGGCAGGGAAGGGAAAACCGGCTTCATGACAGGATCTGCTATTTAAAGGAACCAGAAAACTGGAAGATTGTGAGATTATCACCATAATTATAAGCTTTAATAAGTGTGAAAAAAATGTCTCATATGAGACAGTTTCTTAATTTGAGAATGAAAAAGTTATGATTAGCATTAAAATGCCATCTTTTTTGTGGCATTTTAGTTGGGATAATTCTACGATAGTTCTTTTTTAAAATAATATCGAGGGAAGACTCAAATGTCTTACATTAGACGGATCTTTCAAGTGGTTCTCTTTTTCATTTTGATTCTTGGTGGACAATCTCTTTTAGCCCAGGTTCCTGATTCATGTGATCTTACCGGATTCACAACTTATACTCAGGGCGGGTGGGGCAGTTCATCAACGAGTGTACCGGGCCAGATCAGAGATCAATATTTTGATCTGGTATTTCCAAATGACCTTGTTTTAGGCGGAACATATACCTTAACGCTTACTACCGCAAATGCAGTTATGAATTTCATTCCGCAGGGAGGTACTGCATATAAATTTATTCAAAACTATGTAGATCCCACATCTACCAGCGCTGGTGTGTTCGGCGGACAGCTGGTTGCAGCAACTATGAATGTCTATTTTGATCTTGAAGGTTATATAGGTACAAATACAGAATTTACTCTCGGCGAACTTGTAATTACTTCAGGTCCCTTTGAGGGAAAAACAGTTCTTGAGCTTCTCGCCATTGCTAATGAAGCTATCGGCGGAGGTGCCGTTCCCTACACCTACGTGGAAATCAGTAATGCACTTACCCATTTGAATGAAAATTTTGACAACGGCACCGTGAATCATGGATTCCTGGATTGTCCGAATTTTCCTGCAATGCTGGGTGACAGAGTCTGGTTCGATACAAACAGAAATGGTATTCAGGATGAAGGTGAAAACGGAATCGGCGGTGTAAAGGTTAAATTGTTTAACTGCAGTGACGTTCTTCTGGACAGCACCACAACTGCTTCAAACGGATACTATTTATTCGATAGGCTTGATGCAGGTGATTATTATGTGCAGTTCATTATTCCCGTAAACTATGTAGTTACTTCGCAGAACCAGGGTACCGATGATGAAATTGATTCAGATGCAGATCCGGTTACCGGAAAAACTGTATGCACATCCCTGGGTGCCGAAGAAACTGATCTATCCTGGGATGCAGGATTATATACACGGTTTGCTTCATTAGGGGACAGGGTATGGTACGATAACAATGAAAACGGTATTCAGGATGAAGGTGAAAACGGAGTTTCCGGCGTGGTGGTACGGCTTCTGGATTGCCAGGGCAATATGCTAAACTCCACTCTTACTAATTCCACAGGATTTTATCTTTTTGAGAACCTGGTACCGGGCAGCTATAAGGTACAATTTGTGCTTCCCGCTAATCATGTTTTTACATTGAAAGATGCCGGAACCGATGATGCTGTTGATTCCGATGCTGGAATTGATGGTTTTACCGAATGTACTGATCTTGTTGAAGATGAAGTTGACCTAACATGGGATGCCGGAATTTATCTTGAGGAAGGTGAACAGACCGATCTTAGTCTTATAAAACTGGTTGATAATCCGAATCCTGAGAACGGCGATATTATAAAATTTACTATCCAGGTAACCAATCATGGACCTGCACAGGCAACCGGCGTAAAAGTAATCGATATACTTCCGGCTGAAGTTATTTACCAGTCCTCACTTGCCTCACAGGGAAGTTATGATAATACATCCGGAATATGGACAGTAGGCAGCATGAATTCCGGTGCTGTGGCATCGCTTGAAATTACAGTGCAGGTTGATCTTGGCTCGACTCCTTCGATAATCGACCTGGGACCTGCAAAAGGATATAACGTATTTATTCTTCAGGATGTAAACCAGCCTTCGTCAGACACACAGGGAAAAATGGCTGTGGGTCGTGATGCATATCTGGCCAATTACAGTGTAGGCGATATGCTTCCCAATTCCAACGGCACAGTTGACGTACTGATTGCAGGAAGAGATCTTACATTTATAAGCGGTGCAGTTTACGGCGGAAACGTTGTTTATGGTGCTAATACAAATCTTCCGGTCCCGGCGGTTTCAATTATTCATGGAACACTGCGCCAGGACAGCGTAATTAATTTTGATTCGGCACGTGTATACCTGCAGACATTATCATCCACACTTGCCGGTTATACTGTTAACGGAACTACTACATTCCAGTGGGGATCGCTGTCGCTTACCGGCAATGACCCGATTCTGAATGTTTTCAGTGTATCCGGTGCGGACCTTTCACAGGCAAATTATTTTGAAATAAATGTACCCAGCGGCTCGGTTGCCCTGGTTAACATATCCGGAACGAATATTTCCTGGATGGGCGGACTGGATGTCAACGGCACCGATATTACAAACGTGCTTTACAACTTTACTGAAAGCGGTCAGCTGAATCTTTCCGGTATAGATGTACAGGGTTCTATCCTTGCTCCGTCAATGGATGTAAATTTCCAGGCTGGTGTACAGCATGGACAGATGATTGCAAAATCGCTTACCGGTTCCGGACAATTTAATCTCAGCTTTTTCCTTGGTTATATTCCTGAACAGGGAATATTTACAAATATAGCTGAAGTTTATTTCTGTGATCAGTATGATCCTGATTCCACTCCTAACAACGGCGTTGAAACAGAAGACGACTATGGAAAAGTTGTAGTTACAGTGGGAAATCAGGGAGGCGGAGGAAACTGGCAGTATGTCGGTACCTTCATTTCCGGTGAAATGATCCTTACCCTGGTGAAAGATAATCAGGGTAATATGTATGCCGGAACCCTGGGCGGAAAAATATTCAAATCGACGGACGGCGGTCTGAACTGGACCCGCATAAATAATGCAATGAGTGCAGTTTATATCTGGTCCATTGCAATAAACAGCAGCGGTGATCTTTTTGCCGCAACCGAGCTGGGATTATTCAAATCAACAAACGGTGTTGACTGGGTAATCACCTCTTTATCCGATAAGGATATAAGAACCGTAAAAATTGATGTCAGCGGAAATATGTATGCCGGCGCATGGGGTTACGGCATCTATAAATCAACAGACAGCGGAAACACATGGATGCTTAAAAATAACGGAATAATTTCCGTGGCAGCACATGCATTGGTATTTGCCGCAGACGGTAATATTATTGCAGCAACTCTTGATTTCGGAATGTACAAATCGACAGACGGCGGTGAAAACTGGTCGCCTTTGGATATCAATTATCCCTATATCTGGTCGCTTGGAAAGACATCCGGAGGAAGTTTATTTGCCGGAACATATGGCGGCGGTCTGTATAAATCAACAGATAACGGCACCAGCTGGAGTAAGATAAATAACCTGGTTGCAGCATATATTTATCAGATTACTGTAGATTCAGATGATAATATATATGTTAGTTCCTGGACCGGCGGCGTATTTGCATCCTCCGATGACGGGAATACCTGGTCGGGTCTCGGAATGCCCGGTTCGAGAATCAGCGCCATGCTGTTGAACAGCACTTCCAATGGTATCTTTGCCGCAACCGATGACGGAAAGCTTTATATGACCTCATCCGTTTCATCAACCGGTGGTACAAACCTGAACATGCCCAAGGAATTTGAGCTGTTGCAGAATTATCCGAATCCGTTCAATCCGAATACAATAATCAGGTTCAGTATTCCTGAAGCAGGAAATTATGCAGTCAAGATGTTTAATATTCTTGGTCAGGAAGTTAAAGTACTGGCATCGGGAGACTATAAGCCAGGCAGATATGTAATTGAATTTAATGGATCCGGATTATCGAGCGGAATCTATTTCTATACTCTTTCGGGTGGTAATGTAAATATAACCAGGAAAATGGTTCTTATTAAATAAAGCCATAACCTGGAACTATTTCAAAGGCAGAGCTGATTATACTCTGCCTTTTTTATTTTTAAAGTCCGTTCAGCATTCATAAAAAACCCCGGTATTGTAACCGGGGAGGGGGAACACTATGAAAACAAAGGTTCTCTTTGAGGTCTCATCGGTTTTGTTTTAAGAAAATCTTTGAATTTTATGACATTAATTATTACTGGTCCGCCGGACCAGAAATGATTAATCAGTAATAGTTACAACAGGAACCGCAATCAGTTTAATCATAATCTGACTCTCCCGATATTTATGTGATTCCTTTATTAAATAACGCTTAAACAATTGATAGTTACAGCGCAGTTAACTGATGTTAAGTTATTTATTAATAGTTAAGTTAGCAATCAGGAAAATCCTTAATTATAACCGGAAATCTCCTTAGTTAATCTGCCTGGGGAAGTCTATAAAATACCGGAATGCCTGAAGATGCAAACAGAAAAAAAAGACCGGTATAAAACCGGTCTTTATAAGAGGGATTAATTTTATATTCTTTCAATAAAGTTCTGTGTCTTGATAGTTTCACTGTTGCGTCTTTTCTGAATTCCCTGTGGAGTGGGGCCTTCGGCGGAATAAGAGGTTCTCATTACAGTCTCTTTCTTCACCTTCTGTACAAAGCCGTTCTCAATATTAAAGTACAGCGTTCCTTTTGCAGATATGATGGGTTTATCAAAACTATAGTTTACGCCTCGTTCGCTCACTTTTGATTCGCCGCTGAAATACGTCTCCATATTCATATCAATAACAGCGATATCTTTATCATTTAATTTTTGTATATCCTGGACCTTGTATTTATTTGTCTGGTCAACCTGGAACACCAGCATTTGTCTTCTGGGCTGCTTAAAGGTCCAGCTTGAATCTTTAGCAAGCATTTTTCCAGGTCCTTTGCTGAATACCTGTGTTACCAGCGGTTTCAGCATTGTTTCCACCATCTGATTTTTCAATGTAGCTTTATCCTCAGCAGTAGCAGAATCGGCAAGGTTCCTGTATTCCAGGTAACTATTTATAATTTTATCTGCTTTATAAACCTCCAGCAGCTCACCATACTTGTTAATCCTTACAGAGAACGGATTATTGACAAGGGCATGATTATCCGCAAACTTTTCTTTTTCCTCTGCAGTTTTTATACTGTCTGAATAATAGACAACCTTTCTGCCGCTTCCTTCCATCTCGATTTTGGAAGAGGTAACATTGCAAACCAGTTCGGTGTTCCCGTCGGAATCAGTTTCGCGCGGCATGAAGCTAAGCAGGTAAATCATTGATTGATGCATGTCCATAGACATGGTGGTATCTGCGCTGACTACCTGGGTCATGTCTGAAATCATGGTGATCCGGTATTGAAAAGGTGATCCCGAAGCAAATTTATACTCCATAGTGAATTGCTGGGCCGGATTATCCGCAGGCTGCAGTTCAATATCCGTACTATCAAAAGTGAATTTATCTTTCTCATTGAGAGGTGCGGACGAATCCTTGTCTCCGCATCCAAAGAATAAAAATGCACCAAAAACTAAAACAACTATATATCTCATGCTTTTCCTTAATTGTATAATAAATATTTTTTTCTGATCCCGCGGAATTTTTTAAGTTCCTTTTTATAGGAACTGAAAATATGCGCCGGTGTTTTTCCTTTTAAAATATCTTCCCTGACAGAACTTTTTCCGGCCAGGCGGTCGAATGCATCCCTGAATGTAACCTTATCCGGATATAATTCATGGATGGCGCAAACAAGTGCAATTCCTAATTTTACAGGCTCAAAATGCTCTCTGTTTCTTACCTTGATCTGAATACCCCTGCACTTTTCACCAAGATATTTGGGATTTGTGGCCATATCAGGGATAGATACAGGAGTAAATTCAACTGCAGACAGCTTTACATATGCCGTCCTGTAATCCTTCAGCTTTTCGATCAGATCTGCCGGATTTATATATGGAGCGCCGATTTTAAGGAAGGGTTCCTTTGTGCCTCTGCCTTCGGAGACATTTATGCCTTCAATAAGACACATTCCCGGATAAACCAGTGCGGTTTCCAGATCCGGAATATTCGGAGAAGGCCTGATCCATTTCAGATCATAATCATCATAGTAGGAATTCCGCTTCCAGCCTTTCATTTTTATAACAGTAAGCTCCGGTTTTTTCTTTGTTTTAAGCCATCCCTCGCCGGAATACATTTCTGCAAGCTCCCCAATGGTCATTCCATGAGCAATGGGAATCGGAACAATGCCCACAAATGAAGTATGTTTTTCTTCCCTGACGGGTCCATCGACATAAACTCCGTTTATGGGATTAGGTCTGTCCAGTACAATAACCGGAATATTATTCTCTGCAGCAGCCTGCATTACATAATACAAAGTGGATATGTAAGTATAAAACCTTACACCTACACCCTGAATGTCAAAAATCAGAAGATCGATTCCATTCAGCATTCCGGGAGTAGGTTTTCTATCCTGTCCGTAGAGGGAATGGACATATACTCCGGTTTTATTATCAATTCCGCTGTCAATTGCATCACCGGCAGGGGCATCTCCCCGGATGCCATGTTCGGGACCAAATAATGCAACAAGTCTGAACTCGCTGAATTTAACAAGTGTGTCTGCGAGGTGCGTACCATTTTTAAGCACACCGGTATGATTAGTAACCAAACCGATATTCTTTCCTTTCAGCAGATGCAGGTATTCACTTATCAGCCTGTCTGCACCTGTTTTAAGTTCTCCTGCGAAGGCAAAATTAATCGCAGTTATTAACAGAATAAAGATAATTCTCATTTTTTACTCCGGATAATTCTCTAGTAACTCTTTCCTTGAAAAAAAGTGTGAGATTTCGATAGCTGCATTTGCATCTGAATCCGATCCGTGTATTACATTTTCAGTAATATCCTTGGCAAATAATTTCCGAATAGTTCCTTCAGCAGCTTTGGCAGGATCAGTAGCACCGATAAGCTTTCTGAAATCCTCCACTGCATTTTCTTTTTCGAGCGCAATTGGCACAACAGGACCTGAGGTCATATACTGAATAAGATCATTAAAAAAATTACGCTCCTTATGTATTTCATAAAAACCTGAAGCGGAATCCTTTGTAAGCCGTGTCATCTTTACGGCTTTTATTTTAAATCCTGAATCTGTTATCATCCTGATAATCTGTCCCACCAGGTTTTTTCTTACACCGTCAGGTTTTATAATAGCTAATGTTCTGTTATTCAAATTATCTCCTTTTTGAAATCTTTTTCTTTACAGCAGTCTTAACTGTCTTTTTCTTTTGAGTTTTTTTCTTTACTTCTTTTTTAACCGGTTTGTTTTTAACGGCTTTTACAGCCTTCAGCATTGCATTGCCCATTTCCGCAGGACTGTCAACAACCTTTATTCCTGCTTTTTTCATGGCGGCCATTTTTTCAGCAGCAGTTCCTTTGCCGCCTGAGATTATTGCGCCTGCGTGTCCCATACGGCGTCCCGGAGGAGCAGTTCTTCCGGCAATAAATCCGACCACAGGTTTTTTAACATTCTTTTTTATGAACTCAGCAGCTTCTTCTTCTGCGCTGCCGCCTATCTCACCGATCATTACAATTCCCTGAGTACCGGGATCATCGTTAAACATTTTAATTATGTCGATGAACCTTGATCCGATAACCGGGTCGCCGCCGATACCTACACAGGTCGACTGTCCCAGGCCTACATCTGTTAACTGTTTTACTGCTTCATAAGTTAATGTTCCGCTTCGTGAAACGACGCCAATTGTTCCTTTTTTATGAATGAATCCAGGCATTATTCCAACTTTAGCCTGTCCCGGTGAAATTACCCCCGGACAGTTAGGACCTACCAGCACCACACCTTTATGTTTTATCCCGTTATAAACTTTTATCATATCCTTTGCAGGAATTCCTTCGGTGATACATACTATAGCTTTAATTCCTGACTCGGCAGCTTCAAGAATTCCGTCTGCCGCAAAAGCAGGCGGTACAAAAATTACCGATGTATTTGCTTTCTGCAGATTAACAGCTTCTGCCACAGTGTTGTAAACAGGTACTCCAAGATGGGTTGTTCCTCCTTTGCCGGGAGTAACACCGGCAACCACTTTAGTGCCGTATTCAATCATTTGGGATGTATGAAATGAACCTTCGCTTCCGGTTATTCCCTGTACTACCAGTCTTGTTTTTTTATCAACTATTATGCTCATTTAAGAAATCCTCTGTTTATAAGAATATTTATCCTACAAATTTAATAATTTTACACACAAGAAATAGATTACATAAATAAAAGGTATGTTTTTTAAATTTTACCTTTCCCATAATCCTTCTTATCATGCATGCCAAATCTGTCCTTCACTATATCGCTGCTTCTATCTCACCGGAATCAGACCGGGCAGCTGGTGAAACTGCTCTTATAAGTGATTGGAAAGGCATGTTCACAAAATATTCATTATTAAACATGCCGCCACTTGCTATATTTCATAAAATGTATTATAGTTACCGCTGAATTAATTCAGATATTGAAATAAGCCGAAATTCATAATTCTAGCGAGGTATTTATGACGGACATTTTCCGCGTCAGGGCAGGTAAAACATTCTCCGCTATAGTTCTTTTTTTAACTTTTGCATTTCTGATTGCCAGTTGTTCTGATCTGGTAAATGAACCGACCGTGCAGCAGGAAACTGTACAGTCCGGCAATATATTAAGCAAAGAAAATCCGCTGGTTCGTGCTGCCATCAATGTGCAGGAAAAACACACCAGTGCATTAATGGATATTCCTGAGGTGATCGGTACTGCCGTTGGTTTAACCGATGATGGCAGACCCTGCATACTGGTTCTTACCAAAACGGATATAAAGGAAGCAGCTCTTGCCAAGAGACAGGCAGATCCGCTTCCCCAAAAGCTTGAAAATATTCCCGTTGAACAGATGGTTACAGGAGAAATCAAGGCCTTTAAAAGCTCTAAACCAGGAACAGATACAAAAACCGACCATAAATCGAAACAAACCTCACCAATTCAGCTTGGAACTTCAGGTGGATGGCGGTATGACCTCGCAAACGGTTACTGCTGCGGAGGAACACTTGGTTCGCTTGTGTCCAAGGGAGGTAAACAGTATATACTGAGCAACTATCATGTTCTTGAAGCCGATATTGTAAACGGCGGAAATGGAAGGGTTGCAACTAACGGAGATCCGGTTGTTCAACCTGGATTAATTGACGTAAGCTGCAATGCCGCTAATGCCCAGAATGTTGCATCCTTGGTTCTAAATCATAGTCTGCCTGGATCAAATGTGGATGCTGCTATTGCAGAAGTGATATCAGGAATGGTACGTACTGATGGCGCCATACTTGAAGTAGGTCCCATTTCTTCCTCCACTGTAGCTGCTTCAATCAATCAGGCTGTTAAGAAAAGCGGCAGAACCACAGGACTTACCCGCAGTAAAGTATCCGGCCTGAATGCCACTGTAAGTGTTGCTTATGATAATGAGTGCGCGGGAGGATCTGCTTTTACAAAAACTTTCTCCGGACAGATAATTATTGCCAACAAAGCAAGTAGATTTCTTGCCGGCGGAGATTCAGGTTCACTTATGGTTGAAGATGTTGCCACCAACCCCAGAGCTGTAGGACTTCTGTTTGCCGGAAGCAACACTCTTGCTGTGGCTAACCCGATAGGTCAGGTGCTGTCATTTTTTGGCGCTACTATGGTAGGTAATTAATTATTTTTAGTAACCCCGCTCTTCGCGGGGTTTTTTTATATGAGATCAGCGCTATATTTTCTATTAATAGTTTCCTGCTTCCATGTTAACTGCAATAACCAGGTGAAAAACCAGATGCAGAAAAAACCGATCGATCAGGTTCTTAAAGATAACCAGAAGATGCTGCTGTCTGTTAATGGTGTGCAGGGTTTTTACCAGGGTATTACGGATGATGGTGTCGACTATATTATCGTTATGGTGGATACTCTAACGAAGGAAATTATGAGTAAGCTGCCTGATTCACTGGACGGCTACCCTGTTAAACTTGAAGAGACAGGGGAGATCAAACCCCTTGACAGCGGCGCGGATAAGTCATTACCATAAAAATGATCCGCTGCCCAGATAATCATGAAGCCCTTTTCTTGCCTGCAGATTAATTCTCTCCGACCATATTTCAACAGGATTCAGATCATCGGTAAGAATTTTTGCTTTACCGATGTCGGGCATAAAACGATTATCCCATGCATGATTTTTCTCATAATTTGCGCTGAACCTGTAACCCGGATTCCAGTAATCTCTTAAAAATTCTTCCTTAAGTTCAAGGGGACTATCGGATGCCAGGATAATTACATTGCCTAAAACGTTCGGCGGTTCAGCTGTCGGAAGGACCGTTACGTTTGAAAATACTTCCTGTAATGTTGCAGCAATCGATCCTACAATTATATCATCCCATCCCACAGATTCAACATTTAGTGCCAGAATCCCGCCTTTTTTCAGCTTTGATTTTGCCAGACCGAATGATTCCACTGTGGTCAGATGAAACGGAATGGAACTGCTGCCGAATGCATCGATAATTATAACCCCATAATTTTTACTGCTTATTTTCAGAAATTCCCTGCCGTCATTATGATGAATATTTAAAGATGGTATAAGACCGAAATATTTTATTGCAGTTTCAGTTACTGCAGGATCGATTTCAACCGCGTCGACATCCCAGTTGTCTGCATAATAGGATTTAAGAACCGAGCCCCCTCCCAGACCAATCAGCAGCATATCGTCCGCATAATTTTTTATGTTTTTTACTATGTCCAGCACCCATACATACGGAAGTATATTTTCCTGTGTGGTTTTGCTGACTGCAGAATGAATGCCGCCGTCAATTATAAGGAACCTGCTATCATCTAAATCCATTACCCTAATTTCCGCGTATGCACTCTGCATAACGGCAATAACACCNNATCCCGATCATAAAAGTTAATTTAGCAACCCCTGCCACCGGTATTAAAATAAATCCTGTAAGCAGAGCAGCCAGTACACTGCCGATGGTTGAAACAGCATAAAGGTCACCGGTTCTTGTACCTATTTCGTCAAGACTTCCGGTTCTCAGTTTTACAGCATAAGGACTAACCATCCCCAGCAGGGCAAGCGGAATAAAAAAAAGAATAAATGCGGATAACAGCACGGAAGCTCTCAGACCCATCGGTTCAGTAAGCTCAATTACAAAATTCCGAAGCAGAGGTATCAATAAAGTGATCAGTCCGGCCAGGAAAATTATGAGCGAAAGCACTGAATAGTTTTTTTTCCGGTCTGCTATCCTGCCGCCAATGATATAGCCGATACTTAAAGCAACCAGTGTAACGGAAATTAATGCTGACCACAGGAACAGGCTTACACCGTAAAATGGCCCGATTATCCTGGTCCCCAGAATTTCAATTGCCAGAACTGCCCCCCCGCAAACAAAGACGATAAAATAAAGCAAATATTTATTCATTTGAACTTTTTATACAATAAAGTAAAAAAATATTTCATTCATAATAACAAATTCCGGCTAAAAATGCTTAAACTGTTCAAATAAGGGAATGATCAGCCATTTTCAGCATCTGCAATTACAGTTTTATTTATTTAACACCTACCCGGCACCCATCTTTCAGCTATCTATCGCAATTTTGCGGAGGATAGCCGTAAGGTAAGCGCAAGGTAAGCGCAGGGTAAGCGCAGGGTAAGGCAGGTTCAGGGTCGAAAAAATTAAAATTAATTGTGTTAACAGAAAATTATGGCCGAATGCGGGTTCACTGCCTGTGCTTCCTACGATTTTATGGAAAAATTATAATTAAGTAATTATTTGAGGACTGTCAGAGATTTTTTAACAGATTTATTTTATCGACCTCCCCGGCAATAATAATGGTTTCATCTTCCCTGAAAACATGATTCGGATTCGGTATGGCTTTAATTTTTACATCATTTTTGATAAAGGTTTTAACAGACAGAACATCCACCCCATACTTTTTCCTGATATCAAGTTCGCGGATCGATTTGCCGATGAACGATCTGGGGGGTGAAATTTCAACGATGGAATATCCTTCCATAAAATGTACCTGCTTTTCATCTTCCTTCATGCTGATGCTGCTGGCAAGATTTGAAGCGATTTCCATTCGTTCAATTTCTTTCTGGTAAGCATCCTGAATATCCTTCCGCCAGATATAACCAATAAGTTTCCTGCTGTTCTCGGAACCAACGATTGGTAACCCCTCAAGGTCATACCTGCTCATAATATCAAGAGCCGACTGGCAGCTTGATTCCGGGGGCAGTGTCTCGAAGTCGGGATTCATAATATCGGCTGCCACCAGCAGGTATTTTAACTCGTCCCTTTCAAGAAGATGATCCTTGATATCATAGATAGATACTATTCCGTTTATGTTATTCTCTTTATCTACTACAGGATATTCTGCGGACTTTCCCTTTAACAATATATTGACCACCTGGTTGAAATTGTCGGAGTCCCTTACCGATTCCACTTCTTTTCTATATACATCCTTCACATAAAGGGATTCCATAATGTTTACTTCCATCCCTTCCTTTATGCCGATATTCCTTAACAGTAATTTCAATGTATAAATTGATTCGCTCGACAGCTTTGAAGACAAGATAACACTGATGATGCAGGTGACCATTAACGGAAGGATAATGTTATAATCATTGGTAAGTTCAAAGACGATAATGATTGCTGTAATGGGTGCACGTGTAGTTCCGGCCACCAAACCACCCATTGCCACCAGGGCATATGCACCGGGACTCGCGGTAATTTCGGGAAAAAGCCAATGCACCACATTGCCAAAAGAGAATCCCAGCATTGCTCCCATAAAAAGAGACGGCGCAAAGATTCCGCCCGAACCCCCGGAGCCTAATGTAATTGATGTAGCCAGGATCTTTACAAAAATAAGAGCAAGGGCTACATACCAGATCATATTTCCGTAAAGCGCTTTATTAATGGTATCGTAACCTATTCCCATAATATGCGGAAAGAGAAGGGCAATGGCGCCTATCAGCAGTCCGCCTATTGCCGGTTTTGTATATTCAGGCAGTTTGATTTTATTATCGAACAGGTTCTCGCACCAGTACAGAAGTTTAATGAACAGGAATGAAACGAAGCCTGCCATTATGCCCAGCAGAAAATAGAATCCGATTTCCTGGGGTGAGATGAGCTGGTATTTGGGAACAATAAATGCTGCAAACTTTCCTTCAAAAGTATGTGAAACCACGGTAGCAGTAACCGAAGCTATAACAATAGGGGAGAATTGTGCGATGGCAAAATCCATCAGTATAATTTCCACTGCAAACAATGCTCCGGCGATAGGGGCATTAAAAGCTGCAGCTATTCCGGCGGCTGCACCGCAGCCCACCAATGTTTTAAGACGTTTGCTTGGTACTCTGAAAAACTGTCCCACCATCGATCCCAGGCTTGAACCGATCTGGATGATAGGACCCTCGCGTCCCACGGATCCTCCGGTTCCGATGGTTATAGAAGAAGCAATTGCTTTTATAAATGCAACCCGGGGACGGATGTTTCCGCCTTTCAACAGAATTGCCTGCATTACTTCAGGAACCCCATGGCCTTTTGCTTCCGGGGCAAGGAAATAAATAATAGGTCCTACAATCAATCCACCGATAGCTGGTATTATGAGTACCCAGTACCAGGGGGTGGAAAAGATATTTTCAAGGATAGTTCCGGGACCCTGGAAAGAGAGAAGGGATATTTCCTTTATCAGGAATCTGATTCCAATTGCTGCAAAACCGGCCAGTAATCCGATTATAATTGCAACAATTATCATGAAGGTATTTCTGGTGAGCCTCATCCTCTCGAAGTATGCAGAGGTTAGAAGGGAAATTTTGGTATAAAGATTTGTAATATAATTTTTATCCACTGTTTATAAGTTATGGAATAGTTGAATTAAATTAAAGCCTGGTATCTCAAAATTGTAATTTAATAATCCTTAAAATTTTTAATTAACAACAGTTATTTAATATATTGCGCTTAATGATTATCCTGTTTAAAGATTAAAGAGAGGCCGGTAATGAAATATAAAGTTCACCGTTTGGATGTAACTGCAGATACGATGCAGGAAAAGCTTGATCAGTTTCTCAACAACCTGAAAGGTGAGGTAATATCCGTTCTGCCTAATGTTAAGCCTACATTTCAGTTAATGGGTGCCACATCAAAAGTTAATTTTCTCCTGGTTGTTGAAAAGGTCTCATAGGATTAGCTGCATCTTTTGCATGCTGCGGGGAATTATCAAATAGTATAAATTAAATGCTGTGACCGGCTTTTGTAAAATGTGCCGGTTAACTTCTGAAAAAATAGAGAAACAAAAAATGAATAATAAACAGGCTGATGAGGACTTCAGGACTGAGCTTTACAATAAATATGTATCGACCTTCAAACAGTATATCGGCAATGATGATACTGCTGATCCCTCTTCCGATTATGAGATTTATAAGAGATGGTACATTCCGCTGCTGAAAGATTTTTCTCATGATTCCCAGGTAATTGAACTTGGCTGCGGTCCCGGTTACCATCTGCAGTTTTTAAAGCAGAACGGATTTAATAACCTTTACGGTATCGACATTTCAGAACAGCAGGTGCAGAAAGCAAAAAGCAGGGGACTGAATGCAGAAGTTAAAAACATTTTTGAATTTTTTGAAGAAAATAAAAACAAATACGACATTGTTTTCGCACTCGATGTTGTTGAGCATTTTCACAAATCCGAATTACTGAAACTCTTTACCTCAATCAATGAATTGATGAATGAAAACGGAATTTTAATAATTCACACACCTAACGGCACCGGATTATTTCCACAGAATCATATTTACGGAGATCTTACTCACCTGACAATTTTCAGTCCAAATTCACTACTGCAGATACTGCGTCTTACCGGATTTGATGATATCAGGTTTTATGAAACCGGTCCTGCTCCTAAAAACCTTGCTGGTGCAGTCAGGTTTATTCTCTGGAAGATCACCAGGCTTATAGTAAATGCTGTAAGAATTATCGAAACCGGAAATAAAGTAAATATTCTTACCGAAGATTTTATATGTTCGGCAAGGAAAGTTTCCGTTGGTGCAGACTGATGATTATTTTTACTTGCCAATCAGCAAACGATAATTGACTTTTAAAGAATTTTATTCTTTATTTAAATACGATTTTTCTCTACTCCGATAGAGCAAGAATCTGAATTTTGTTACCCTCTGAAATTATCCCCGCTACTCTACCGAAGCAGAAGTTTTGAAAATAA
>DJMM01000045.1 GCA_002435365.1 Ignavibacteriales bacterium UBA6490 | reverse complement strand
AGCAGTGAGGTTTTTGCAGTAACTTACGGCGACGGTTTAACAAATGCCGATCTCAGCCAGGAATATCTGTATCATCTTAAACATGGTAAAACCGGAACTGTTCTTGGTGTAAATCCTCCTTCAAGATTCGGGGAACTAAAACTGCAGGAAGATAACGTCCTTGAGTTTGATGAGAAACCTGAGTTCAGGGAAAAATGGATAAACGGCGGATACTTTTTTTTCAACCGCACGTTCCTGAAGTATCTTTCGACCGATGAAAGCTGTGTTCTTGAAAGAGACCCGCTGAAAAAACTTTCGAGGGACGGACAGTTAAATATTTATCAGCACCCCGGATTCTGGGGATGTATGGATACGCAAAGAGACAGGGATTATCTTAACGAACTTTGGAATTCCGGGAAAGCTCCCTGGTCAGTTAATAAATAAACAGAGGTTAATATTGAAAATTTTCGTAACGGGTAACCGAGGCTATATCGGCGCCCACTTGGTTGATGTTTTAAAAAAAGACGGACATTCTGTTACCGGGTGCGACCTGAATTTGTTCAGCGGCTGCGAATGGAATAAAATTCACGAACCGGATATTCAGCTTTTAAAAGATATACGCTCACTGACTGTAAATGATCTTTCCGGGTATGACTGCGTGATGCACCTTGCCGCAATTTCGAATGATCCGATGGGTGAGCTTGTAAAAGAAATTACATACGATGTTAATTATAAAGGTTCGGTGCACGTTGCAGAGACCGCAAAAAAAGCCGGCGTGCCAAGATTTCTTTTTGCCAGCAGCTGCTCCATGTACGGCAAAGGGGAATCGCTTGATCTTGATGAAACTTCAAAGCTTAACCCGGTAAGCGTTTATGCACAGTCGAAAATAGAAGCTGAAAGAGATATAAGCCTCCTGGCAGATGAAAATTTCTCTCCCGCCTTTTTAAGAAACTCCACTGCATATGGTTATTCACCGATGCTTAGGATAGACCTGGTGGTAAATAATCTTCTGGCATGTGCGGTTACCAGGGGCGATATCAGGATAATGAGTGACGGCACTCCATGGCGTCCGCTTATCCATTGCCGGGATATCGCCAATGCATTTAATGCTTTCCTGAATGCACCCATGGAGGCGATTCATAACAAGGCAGTCAACATTGGAGCCAATAATGAAAACTTCCAGGTAAAGGACGTAGCCGACCTGGTTCAGAAATATGTACCGGCTGCAAAAATCGTTTTTACAGGTGAAGTCGGTGAGGATCCCCGCAACTACCGGGTAAAATTCGACCTGCTCAACAAGCTTCTGCCCGACTTCAAACTTGAATACTCTTTGAGCAAAGGAATGGAAGAGCTGCACGGCTGGTTTGCAGAGAAACATTTTAATCTGAGCGATTTTGAAGGTGAAAAGTATGTCCGCCTGAGAACCCTCCGGCACAGACTTGATCTTCTGGAAAAGGGGAATGTTTAGAATATGAAATTTTATGAAACTCCGTTAAAAGGAGCATATGAGATAGAGCTTGAAAAAAGAGGGGATGACAGGGGTTTTTTTGCGAGGTTCTTCTGTGTTAATGAATTTACAAAAGCCGGGCTGGAGACGAATATTGTTCAGATAAATAATTCGCTGAGCAGGGATAAAGGTACACTGAGAGGAATTCATTACCAGCTTGCCCCGAAAGCCGAAACAAAGATTGTCCGCTGCATCAAAGGTGCATTGTTCGATGTGATAATCGATCTGCGTGAAACTTCGGAGACGTTCGGCAAATGGCACTCTGCGGAACTTACCGCAGAAAACAGGAAAATGCTGTATGTGCCTAAGGGATTCGGTCACGGCTTTCTTACTCTCGAAGAAGATACGGAAGCTTTGTACCTGGTAACCGAATTTTATGCCCCTGAACTTGAAAGGGGAATAAGATGGAACGATCCGTATTTTAATATTAATTGGAAAACCGGTCCGGTTGTAATTTCCGATAAAGATAAAAATCATCCTGACTTTAACCCGGAATATCATCTTAAATGAAAATATTGTTTACAGGCGGAAGCTCGTTCACAGGTCTCTGGTTTGTTAAGGAGCTGCATAAAGCTGGATTTGATGTAACCACGGTTTTTACAAACTCAGCTGCTGATAATTATTCCGGTATACGCAGGGACCGGGTAAACCAGTTGGCGGAAATATCAGCCCCGGTTTTTGACTGCGGCTTCGGAAGCGAAAAATTTTTATCTCTTATCCGCTCTGAAAAATTTGATATCCTCTGCCATCATGCTGCGGAAGTTAAAGATTATAAAAGTCCCGACTTCGATGCGGTGAATGCTCTCCGTCTTAACACCTTTAATCTTTCTGAAGTGCTGAAAGCTCTGAACGGAAATAATTTCAGAGGGGTTATTCTGACCGGAAGTGTGTTCGAAGCCTCGGAAGGGGAAGGCGAAAAGGGTGAAAACTTCCTGGATGCTTTTTCTCCCTACGGTCTTTCAAAAACGTTAACCTTCAACCTGTTTAAATATTACTGCCGGGCAATGGGTATACAGATGGGGAAATTCGTAATTCCGAATCCATTCGGTCCCTATGAAGAACCCCGGTTCACCGGTTATCTGATAAAAAGCTGGTATGCCGCAAAGACTGCAGAAGTAAGCACCCCGCTCTATTTTAGGGATAACATACATGTCGGTCTTCTGGCTGAAGTTTATGTTTACTTTCTTAACAGGATGCTGAACAGTAAAGAAAATTTTCTCAGGATCAATCCAAGCGGTTACCCCGAACTGATGTCTGCATTCACAAAACGCTTTTCCGATGAGATGAAAAGAAGGCTTGATCTTTCCTGTGAATTCAAATTAAAGGAACAAACTGTTTTCACAGAACCGGTAAAAAGGATAAATACAGAACTTGCTTCTGAAATTATCAGTGACTGGAACGAACAAAAAGCGTGGGATAACCTGGCAGAGTATTATAAAACTTCAGGTATTAAATGATCTCCGTTGCACTTCCGGTAATCAAGACCAAATTTTTTGAAAAAGCGCTGCGGAGCATCCTGGATCAGACATTTACAGACTTTGAATTAATAGTCGTCAACAACAACTCACCAGAAGATGTCGAAGGTATTGTAAAAAAATATAACGACAGCAGGATCCGGTACATCAGGCACGATACGATGTATCCCATTATTGAGAACTGGAATAAATGCCTGTGGTATGCACAGGGTGAGTACTTTGTACTGTTTTCGGATGACGATATTGCAGAACCCGGATTTCTGGAAGAACTGCACCGGCTATCGCAAAAATATCCTTCCGTAAACATTTTTCATTCCCGGGTGCGCATAATTGATGGTAATGATAAAGTTGTATCTCTCACTTCATCCTCTCCTGAATTTGAATCCGCAGCAGATTTTATATGGCACCGGTTTAAGAACCTCAGGATGCATTATGCTCCGGAATTTATGTGCAGGACAGAGGCGTTAAGAAATTTGGGCGGCTTCATTTATTTCAGGAATGCCTGGGGATCAGATGATGCCACCTGGTTCAGCATTGCGAATACCGGCGGCATTGCGGCATCGGATGAATTTTTATGCAGCTGGCGGCAGTCTGATTATAATTTATCGTCGGCAGGGTCGCTTGAGGCAAAGCTTGAAGCAGTAAAATCATTTGGCGAGTGGACAAAAGAATTCATTACCGGAAAGCTGGTGATCCCTGAAAAAGAAAAGGAAACACTGAAGGAAATTCTTCAACTGCATCCCAGGAGAATTCAGACCCAGTTTGCAGTGGCATTCCGGTTCAGTCTCGGGACAGGTTTCAGCGCATATTATAAAACAGTGCTCTGCTGGTTCAGGTACAGAAGAAAATACTCCTTATCGCTTTACTCAGTGGTCTGGGCGCTGATGCTCATATACAAGGACAGGGGGAAGTTATTCCGCTAAAACCGCTTTAAGCACTTTTTCAGGTTTAAGGTACTGCATGCAGTTGTTCGGGCATTCCGGTGTAAAATAGCAATCGCAATCAAAATCCGGTTCCAGGATCTCTCCTCTTTCATAAAGGTAAAATTCATTCTTATTAAATATGTTATTGAAGAGGATAAGTTTTTTCCGGAGTGCTACGGCAACGTGCATAGCCATAGTAACCGCAGTAACAATAACATCGCACTGATCCATCAGGGAGATAAATTCTTTCAGGGGGAAATGTCCGAAATATTTTGCACCGCTTAATTTTTGAATGTGCCTGTTTTTCTCATCCTCCTGGGCGCCACCGAGCAGAACGACTTCATATCCTTGTCCGATTAATTCCTTTGCAAGGGTAGTCCAGTAATCGACAGGCCAGAGACGCGAAGTCCATCTGCCGCCGCACCCGGTATTAAGACCAGCTACTTTTTTCTTTTTATTAATATTCCATTCCCTGCTGACCTCAACATCAAGAATATATTCTTCATCGCTGAATTTATAACCGGCGATGTTAAAAATTTCTTCGACATAATGCTGATTATTCTTTTTGCTTACCTCGTCAAATAATCCGGTCAGCCATTTATGATTTTCAGCCTCAGTGGATACAGGTTTGGCATGTCCGTATTTATCGATTGTAAAGCCGGATTTTTTATTGCTTTTGATTTGATTCATCAGGGCAATTGCAACGGGATCCTTGTCGAGATTAATTATCCAGTCGAATTCAATCTGCTTAATAAACTCAAGGTTTTCAGGATTAACATTCAGAATTCTGTTAACCCAGCCGCTGCTGAGAATTTCAGGAGTATAGGTAAGCCAGGTAATATAGCTTCCGGGTTGGGCTTCCCTTATTTTTCTCAATAGCGGGGTAGTTCTTATTACGTCGCCTACCGCACCTAATTTTATTATTAGGATACTGGCTGAAATTTTTTTGTATTCCGGACAATTATCGCAAATGTAACCGGATTTTTTATTAGGTCTGCAGGGAATATCCCCGCGGAAATGCACACAATCCTGATGAACTATCATTATAGTATGTAATTATTTATAAATATTAAATATAACATAAATGTGTATATTTGAACATCCAATAATTGAATTACAGGGGACTAAAATCCCCTGATTTTAAATAATATGGCGAGCAGCAGTCTAAAAATACTACAGATTTCTCCCATGGTCCCGTTTCCACTTGATAACGGAGGGCGGATCGGCATTTACGGAATTACAAATTATCTGGCTAAAAGAAACCATAAGATAGATTTTGTAACATTCAGAAAAGGTTCCGATTATCAGTATGCATACCGGGAACTATCAAAAATCAGCACACCCCATATACTTGATATCGGTGCAGAAAACAGTATCCCCGGTGCCGTCTTTAATTTATTCTCCGGAGTGCCGTATAACATTTCGAAGTATAATAAAAGGAAGCTGAGGAAATTCCTGAGGCAGTATTTTAAAAACAATTCACCGGATATAGTGCACGTGGATAACCTTCACCTGGGCTGGACAATAGATCTGATCCGGAAATATACAGACTGCCCGGTTGTTCTGAGGGAGCATAATGTGGAGCTTCTGATAATGAAAAGATTCTCGGAAGCGCAGAGTAATATTTTTCTGAAGTTGTATTCCAAGTGGCAGTATAAAAAGTTTTTATCGTATGAACCCGGAACCTGTGCAAAGTTTGATCTGTGCCTGATGATCACAGAGGAGGACCGTAAATTTATTCTTGATCTTAATCCTGATATAAAAACAGCAGTTGTTCCCGCAGGTGTGGAGAGTGCACTGCTGGAGAGGGAAACCGTACCGGTCATTCCTTATTCTCTCTATCATATAGGTTCCCTTAAATGGCTGCCCAACTACGATGCGCTCAGCTGGTTTATGAAAGATATTTTTCCGGGGATTATAAAGGAACTGCCCCAGGTCAGACTATATCTGTATGGAGAGGGGAGTGACAGCTTTAAAATTGATGATCAGGTTAAGAATAATGTTGTGGTGAAAGGATGGGTGGAGGATATTTTTGAAGAGATCAAGGACAAAGATCTAGCCGTGGTGCCTTTGAGGATAGGAGGGGGAATGAGAATAAAACTGATTGAGCTGATGGCACTCGGTAAAAATATTTTATCAACTTCGGTGGGCAGTGAAGGGATAAACGCTGTTCCCGGAGTGCATTTGCAGGCAGCAGATTCTGCTGAAGAATTCAGGAATGAAATTGTCAAATATTTCAAAACGGGCAGCATGTCCGAAAACGGGAAAGCCAGGCAGTTCGTGGCTGAGAATTACACCTGGGAAAAAGTGGCTGAAAAACTTGAGAACCTGTACCTGTACCTGTTAAACAGATAATTAATTCGTAAAAAAAATTCACCTCAGGATATTATTATAAAACAATTAAGGATATATTTGAACTTTAGTCCGGCGTTTTTTCTTCACCCGGTATACATCTTACATAACGAGCAATAGATGCATGAATTTACACTGATATTATTTCTGATATCTTCATTTCTGATACTGCAGGCATATTTATTTTATCCTGTTTCGGTTTATATCATTTCGCTTGCAAAAGGCCTGAGCTTTCGCAGGGAAGGATTTGAACCGTCAGTTTCAGTAATAATATCAGCATATAATGAAGAGAAAGTTATTGAGGCAACCATACGCAGGATTCTTGATTCTGATTACGACATGCAGAAGTTTGAGGTTGTGGTCGGTTCGGATTGCTCATCGGACCGCACCAGTGAGATACTTAAAAGGATGTCGTCGGAATTAAATAATCTGCGCTTCCACGATTTTAAGGAACGCCGGGGCAAAGCAAGTGTTCTGAATGATCTTGTTACTAAAGCCAGCGGCGATATATTAGTTTTCAGCGACGCCAACACTTCATATGCTAAAGATGCCATAAAAAAAATGATGAGCTATTATGCTGATCCTGCAATCGGCGGTGTTTGCGGCAGACTAATACTTATAGATCCTCTGTTAATCCATAAGGGGAACCAGGAGAAGAAATACTGGGAGATTGAGAACTGGATCAAGGAGAAGGAAGGATCGCTGGGATGTCTTATCGGTGCAAACGGTGGAATATACAGCATCAGGAAGGAAAATTACAGCCCGATTCCGTCAGATTCGCCGGTGATGGATGATTTTTTCATATCTCTCAAAGTTCTGGAGCAGAAAAAGCTTTTTGTGTACGAATCTGAAGCCAGAGCGGTTGAAGAAGTTGCCGATGATTTTAAAGTTGAATACCGCCGCAAGATAAGAAACAATGCCATCGATCTTTCCACCATTAAATACATTAAAAATCTGCTCAAGCCTTCGGCTGGATTTATTGCCTACGCACTCTGGTCGCATAAAATTATAAGATGGTGCTCTCCGGTTATGCTGCTGCTGATACTCTTAACAAATATAATTCTTTTTAACACCGCAGCATTTTTTGAATACCTGCTTTACCTGCAGATTGTGTTCTATCTGATTGCAGGGATAGGATATTTACTGAGCAGGATGGACATTAAGCTGTTCCCGTTCAATCTTTGTTTTTATTTTGTACTAATTAATAATGCTTTGCTGGTGGGTATTTACAGGTATCTTACTAAACAGCAGAAATCTCACTGGCAGTCCACCCCAAGGTAAAAAAAAAGCCGTCTGTAAAGACGGCTTAATCATTTCATTTTCTTTAACTTAATTTCCTCTGGCATTTTTAACACCGTTGATATGTTTATTCTTATCAACGATATTTCCATTCTCATCAACAACACCCTGGTGGCACTGATAGCAGGTATTCAAAGTGATGCCTGCAGTTATATGTCCTTCGGGAGGCAGTCCGTGGCAGCTTCCGCAGAATGCTTCACCCTGGTTTACCTTTGTCCAGTTAACCGTTTTGCTTAACCCGGTCATTTTATCGGATGCATAGGCAAACTGGTTGGTTGCATCAGCAGAATCTTTCGAAAACTCAAAGTTTCCGTGGCAGTATGAATTTGCGCAATTTCCCGATGCATAATCATAGGCTGCATTTCCGGCACCGAACAATAATGCATTTTCCTTTAGCATAACTTCGGCAGGAAGTTCATCGTTAACCATATGTCCTGCTGCATAAACATCCTGCGGCAGGTTATGGCAGGTTGAACAGTTGACCNNGGTGCAATTCTCGATGGATCGGCAAATGAACCATGGCAGGTATTGCAGGCTTTTGGTCCCTCTGCCGAGGTATGGCAGCTTTTGCAGTCGACACCAGTTTTACCTCCGCTCAGGTCTGTTCCATGGCAGGTCTGGCACTGGGTCATATCCCATTTCAGATTTTTCACAACACTGCCGTGAAAATTAGGGGATGAAGGATTCAGCATCCCGTCGCCATGGTAACTAATTTTCTCTATCTGAGTAATATCCGATTGAAGATCGGAACAGCCTGCTGCCAGGGCAGCCAGGAAGAACAGAGGAAGAATATAAATTAAATAATATTTCATTTTCATATCCGGATTCCAATTATTATTTATTACCGTGACAATATCCGCAGAATCCTTGTCCTGCTGTACCGAACGGAGAAGCATTTGTATGGCAGTTGTAGCATACAGATCCCTGGGAATTATGCCAGTCGCCTTCTTCATTTCTCATAAAGCCGGTCGGGTGTGTTTTATTATTTGTTCCTTTTATTCCGTCAGGATCAGTATGGCACTGTAAGCATACCGGGTCATTTCCCTGAACATCATGGCAGGAGATACAGTTCTCGATATCCCTGCGTGCAAGAACTGCATGTTCACCGCCGCCGCTGCCGATACCGAAAGTTACAAAGGTTCCCTGTTTAAGATGGGATGCCGGAACTATTCCCGACATTGCAAAATCAGCATTATCGGCCTGATGGCAGGTTGCGCAGAAAATTTCAGTATCATGGCAGGACTGGCATTCGCTGTTCTTGCTTCTTGCATCTATTCCATGGAAGAAACGGTAATTAAGTTCGTGGGCTCTTGTAATTTTCTGAGCCCTGGGATCATCAACAAAATTATTTGGCGCATAGGGCTGACTGATTTCAGTCGAAATATTATTTGCCGAATGACAGGTTTCGCAGGAATTGTTATTTACATCGTGGCACATAACGCAGTCTGCATTAAACTCTCTGGCAGCAAATTTATGTGATCTTTTGAAAGATATACTTCTATGATCCGCGGGGATCAGATCTGCTGTAGAGATATGGCAGGATTCGCATGCATTTGAAGATACCGATCTGTCATTATGGCATGAATAGCAGTCTGCCATCACCGGACGGGGCTGCACAGCCCTGAATGAATAATCAACATCTTTTAATCCTTTATGGCACGATGTGCATTCAAGATTTCTTTTTTCAACATGTTCCTTGTGGCTGAAAATCAGGCTGGATGTACTTTGAACGAGGGCTTCATAGTTTTCATCAAAATGGCAGGTATTGCATCCGTCCGAATCCTCCACATCGTGGCATTCCCGGCAGTTTTCGTGGTCCGGAAGAAGCCTGTCCTTAAGTGAGGTGCTCCCGGGAACTTTTGAATGGCAGCTGCCGCATTCAGTCAGTTCGGCATGAACGGAATGCGAGAATTTAATAATCTTATCATTCCTCTTTCCATCACCGCCGCCGGGAGACGAAAGGAATGCTGAGAGTGTCAGAAAAAGCAATGCTGCCGGCAGCAGAAAAAAGTAAACGTATTTAATCTTCATTTTACATCCAGTTTAAATTGGTATTAAACCAGTAGTTGATTTTAAAGAACAACCGGTAATCATTTTTGTAAATTTTGTTATTCATAAACTGACCCTGCAGATCGAAACTTAATGAGCGCCAGGGACGGAAGTTGGTGCCTGCCATCAGGGATGTAAGGTTATTGGATTCGTCATCTTCAGATAATTTATAATTTACATAACTGACACCAAGGACCGGGGTAAGCATTCCCTCAAAGAATGAGTGGGAAGTGTATAGTGACAGGGCGTCCATTTCACCCGAATAGCCAAGGTTTTTTCTATAGGATAATGAAGCAACCGGTAAAATAATTCCGGCAGAAATCCTTTTGGAATTTTCATCCTTATATTCAATAAATCCGAATTTCCCTGACACTGTAAGGTACTTATTTATTGTATAATCGGCTCCCGCTTCAATCTCCTGGGTATTTCCGTAATCGAATACTGAGAAAATTGAGTTATACCTGATTCTCGGTTCGCGGTAGTTATAATAAATATTAAAGTTTAACCCCCGCAGAGGCTGTTTATAAGTTCCCTGGAATTCCACCTGGCTTGTTTCTTCAAAATTGAAGTCAAATTCATACTTTGTACTGACTGAAAACACATTGTGCATTTCATAATCAGCTTCCACGTACCCGAACTGGAACTGGCTGGAATTTCCGCGGATAAGCACTTTTACCGGATCGAGCTCTGTATCCAGCGCAGCAGCCCAGTAATCCTCAGGCCTGTAATTTTTATTTACATACCCGAGAGTTATCTGGAATTCTTTTACCGGAGCAGCAGAAAATTTTCCGCCGAAGATATAATTATCTTCCCAGTTATCAATTATATCAAGCTTCTGGTAGGCAGGAACATTTCCGCCGTAATAAGCTGACAATTTATATTTCGATTTTTTAAGCGTCAGGTCAACACCGTCGAATAAACCGCCGCCGATGTTATTGAACACCGGCTGCCTTCCCAGTTTAATGGTTGCAATACCGAAAAGATCCCTTCCTTCAAGATACAGGTTATAGAAACGGAGCCTGGGATCATCCTTGATATCCGCGCTAAGGTCGGTCTCAAAATTCAATGAAGTTCTGAGGGCAAATTTACCTTCGTTAACATTCAGGTTGAGCATCTGAAAAGCACGGAGGTAGTTTGCTGAAACATCGGCAGAGTCGAATCTTTCATAGGCATAATAAGATGATGATATCCTGCCATTAATATTCTGGGGAAACAGTGAAGCCGTTCCAGCTAAAAAAATGCAGACTGCAGCAATAATATTTTTCATTTTTCTTGCACGGGATTTATCTATTTAAAGAACTGAAATTAATTTTACTTTAAAAAAAATCCGGTGTGGTGTTAACACACCGGATTGAAATTATTAAAGCATTATTTCATCAGGATCATTTTCTTTGTCTCTCTGAAGGTCTTTGAACCGTCCAGTGCTTTTGCTTCAATACTGTAGAAGTAAACACCTGAAGAAAGTTCTTTCCCGGCAGAGTAGGTACTGAATAAAGTTTCATATGTACCTGTGCTTTGTACACGGTTAACTATCTCCCGCACCATTTCGCCGGTTAGACTGTAAATAACGATCTTTACCTTGCTTTCAAACGGTACGCTGTACCTGATAGTAGTGCTCGGATTGAACGGATTAGGATAGTTCTGCAGCAGTGCGAAACTTTCAGGGGTTTCTGCATCTTCAACACGAATACTGGTTAAAGGTCCGCCAATACCCTGAATTGTTTTTCTCAATACATCGACTGCGAACATTGCGTTGTGCATGCCGCCGCTTCCGTCATAAGCTATCAGCTGGTAATTCCAGTATGCTTTACGGAACTCCATACTGTCGCCAATTGCGGGTAAATTCAGCGAATCTATTCCCCTTGGTGGTAAGGTAACTCTCAATAAAGTGGTAAGTCCCTCAATTTCTTCACGGATAGGTTCGACCTGTCCGTCTTCATCATAATCTATACGTGCTATAAAGGCTTCAAAATCTTCTCTCTGGCCATGGCATTTTACACAGCCAACTGTATGATCATATCCGGTTGCTTCATTTGATAAAGCCCAGGAGTGTCCGCCTACCTTATCTCTGTTAACATTACCGGTATCAACTGTGGCAACCATATGGCAGTCAACGCAGAGATTTTCGAGGGCAAATTTATGCGGGCTGCTGAGATACGGGCTACCGAACTGTGCAGCATTTTCAGCCATCAAAACATCTGACTGAACAGAATGATGAGGGCCCCAGTGGCTGCTTATCGATCCGCTCGGTACATATGTGCCATTGTCTCTTCTTGCCTTATGACAATTCATACATACTTTGCCGGTACCGCCGAGAGTATATTGATAACCGTTACCCAGTGTATCGGATCCTGCAGGGATATATCTCAGAGAGGCAACATTATCATTACCATGAGGATCGTGGCAGGCCTGACAGGTTATCGCAGTATGATCAGCTTCCACCATGCCGGTGGTATTCGTTGTCATTCCTTTTGTAAAGTTTACATATCCCTTTGCGTCATGGCATCTTATACAGTTACTTAAACTGTTATTCTGGCTTGAGGAACCCTGAGAAAACGAATTTGACCAAATAGCTTCAGAATGAACTGAGTTTTCAAACATTCTGTAGATATTGTGTCTCCATGGTTCATCGTGGCATTGTGCGCAAACACCAGCATCAAGTGTAATATCAATCTTTGCAGTATTTCCGCCCATAGTATGTTCACTTCCCGGTCCATGGCAGTTCTCGCATCCGATGGTAGCAAAATTAACCAGACCAGGATATTCAGTAACCAAAGTATCCCACTTGCCAGGATTGGAATGACCATCCCATACCCAACCAAGACTTTCTGCCACATCGTCAAAACCGTTGTTGTCAACTTCAAGGTTATGATCATATCCGATGGTATGGCACTTCATACAGCTGGTGCTGTAATGGGTACTGGTTCTGATCTGTTCGTTGAATATGTTGGCATGCCCGCTCACTTTCCAGCGGTCAAAAATATCTATGAATTTCGGAGTGTATTGATGACAAACCATACAGTTTGGATAAGTGGCAGTAACTCCATTAAAATTTCCAACTCCGACCCAGTCGGAAGCGTAAATTGTTTTGGTGGTGTCATCTGTGCCTGCAGATGTTGTAATGGTCAGCTTAACAGTATAAGCTCCTTTTGCATCGGGGATAAATGTAGACCAGGTATCATTTATTGTTTCAAAAGCTGCTGCAGATCCTGCAGGTTTTGACACAAATGTGAATACTGCTGAGGTAATTGCCTGTGAATTGCCAATATTGTGAGCCGACAAATAAACGTTGGTTCCATTAGCAACCACATCCAATCCGGTAGAGACTGAATTTGTCTGCAATCCATATTCTTCCAGTTGATGCGGGCTGACTGCCTCTGTAACTATCTTTGCCGTTTGAGCAAAGGTAATTCCGCAGAACAACATCAAGGAAACAAACAGTAAAATTTTTTTTCTCATAGTTTGACCTTTTGTGTGAATTAATTTAATTTCTTCGTCTTTTTATTTCTTGAAATTAGCAAAAACTAAACCAGAATCTGTTAATTATTTCAGCAACGCTTTTTGAGGATCAATCCTATTAAAAAAGGAGATTCTTATATCAAATTTGAGAATGATTATCAATTTCTTCTTGTATAAGAGAACTCTTAAAAACTTAAATAATTTGTGTGTCATAAGCAAATTTAAAAGTTTAAAAATGAGAGAAGAACCGTCTCCAAATAAGTTTTTATTTTAAATAAATAATTACTTTGAGTTCACATTTGATGGAATGGAATAATAATCCGGACCAGCTCTCTGGTTCCGGATTCAAGCAGCTTCCGGCTGGTTTTCACTTACCATTCGCTTACCTTCCGCAAATCCGTGGAGATAGGCGGAGGGTAGCCGTAAGGTAAGCGTAAGGTAAGCGCAGGGTAAACAGGATTGCAGCCTTTTAAATAATGCTCATTTTCTGATTCAGGAATGAAATACCCGAATAAACAAAAGTTCGTTGTCAGGATATACTGTGAATATGTTTTACTTAAGTTTCAACATTATTTGCCGGCATCACCATTCTGATAGCAGGCCGGAAAAATTATTAAGCGGTTTTTCTCGCCTTTTCTAATTTTCTTTATATTTGTTTGTTGTTTTAGCCGCAAAGGATAATTTGAACAAAAAAATCGAAAAAATACTTATTGTTTCCACTGATTTTATTTCAATAAATCTTGCATGGACAATTTTTTACCTGCTCCGGGTGAGATCAGGATTCTTTGATCTGGACATTACCCCCGAGTTCCTCATCCCGATGATTGCGGCTTACCTTTACTGGATTGTAATTTTTACATTTGTCGGAATGTACAGAACCTGGTTTGCTTTATCCCGTTTTGATGAGCTGTCAACCTTGTTCAAGGCATCCTTCGTGGGTGTTTTCATTCTTTTCTTTCTGATATTTATAGATGATTACATGCATGGGGTTCCTTCTGCCAGCCGTATACTTATATTTCTCTACTGGGGCTTATTTTTCGTTTTAGCCGGAACGGGCCGGGTTTTAATTCGCAGTTTCCAGAGAAATCTTCTTATCAAAGGATACGGCAGGCGTAACGCCCTTATTGTAGGTTTCAATAAAAAGGCCAATGATGTTCATGACCAGGTTACACAGCATCCTGCCCTGGGTCTTGATATTAAAGGTTACCTGGCAGTTCATTCTGAAAATCTTGATAAATCCTATAAAGGTATTAAAGTAGTAGGAAACATTAATGATATTGAAAATCTGATTGATTCTTTTTCCGTAAAAGAAATTATCATTGCGCTGGAACGGGAGAATAACGATGTACTGATTGACCTGATTGCAAAGTCCGATAATAAGAATGTAGGATTGAAGATTGTTCCGGATTTGTATGATATCCTGAGCGGTCAGGCCCGCACCAGTCAGATTTACGGCATTCCGCTTATCGATATAATGCCGCAGCTTATGCCGGAGTGGGAGAAGAAGTTAAAGCGGCTTATTGATATAATTGTTTCGATGATTATTTTAACCTTATCTTTTCCTGTTATATTAATTTCATCTGTTGCCATTAAAATAGATTCTGCCGGACCTGTTTTTTTCAAGCAGGAAAGATGCGGCCAGAACGGGAAGGTATTCAGAATTTATAAATTCCGTTCGATGAAAAAAGATGCAGAGAAATCAACAGGGCCGGTATGGTCCCGTAAGGATGATCCGAGAATAACAAGGGTAGGCAGAATTATAAGAAAAATAAGGGTTGATGAAATTCCGCAGTTTATTAATGTTCTGAAAGGGGAGATGAGCATAGTAGGCCCTCGTCCCGAGCGTCCTTACTTTGTTGAGATGCTTTCGCATGAAATACCATATTATCAGCGCAGGCTTAAAGTAAGGCCGGGTATTACAGGCTGGGCTCAGGTTAAGCATAAATATGATGAAACAATCGAGGATGTTAAAACAAAGCTCAGGTACGATCTTTTTTATATAGAAAATATGTCGCTGAGGATGGATTTTAAAATATTATTCAGAACTATTTTTGTTGTCCTTTTCGGAAAAGGCCATTATGAATGACAAATTTTTTGCCGGAGAAATAAATGACTGAAAGAGCAATCATAATTGTTCCAACATATAATGAATTAGATAATATCCGGAAACTGATTCCGGAGGTTATTAATAATTATCCCTCGGTGGATATGCTGGTGGTTGACGACAATTCCCCCGATGGAACGGGTGAATATGTTGAAGCATTATCAAAGGAGAATCTTCGGGTAAAAGTTCTAAGGCGTGAAAGGAAAATGGGTCTAGGTACTGCATATATAGCAGGATTTAAATTAGCTCTGAGAGAAGGCTATGACCTGCTGTTTGAAATGGATGCAGACTTTTCGCACGATCCGAAAGAGATCGGCAATTTTCTGAATGCCGCAAAAAATTATGATCTTGTTCTAGGAAGCAGGTACCTTACAGGTGTGAATGTGATTAACTGGCCTATGAGACGTCTGCTGCTGAGTTATTTTGCGAATATGTATACAAGATTTATAACAGGACTTCCGGTAAAGGATACTACCGGCGGTTTCAAATGCTTCAGAAGGGATGTTCTGCTGTCAATAAATCTTGAGAAAATCAAATCAAACGGTTATGCCTTCCAGATTGAGATGACTTTTAAAGCCTGGAAAAAAGGTTTCCGCATCGGGGAGATACCAATAATATTTGTCGATCGTGTTCAGGGGACATCCAAAATGTCTAAGAAAATTGTACGGGAAGCAGTAATAATGGTCTGGAAACTCAGGATACGCAGTATGCTGGGAATGCTGTAAGGATGGAATATTGGATTTATCAATAATCATTGTAAACTACAACGTTAAGGAATTTCTTCAGAACCTGATATTTTCCATTCGAAGGGCTGCGCAGCATCTTAACCATGAGATCATAGTCATTGATAATGCCTCTGATGACGGCAGTGCTGAATTTATATCCGATAAGTTTCCCGATGTTACACTGATTGAGAATAAAGAGAATATCGGTTTCAGCAGGGCAAATAATATGGGGCTGAAGCTGGCAAGGGGAAAATATCTTCTTCTTCTGAATCCTGATACCCTGGTTCAGGAGAATACCTTTACCGAAATGATAAATTTCTTTGAGATGCACCCCGAAGCAGGTTTGGCCGGCTGCAAAATTCTTAATCCCGACGGCTCCCTGCAGCTTGCATGCAGAAGAAGTTTTCCTGGACCCTGGACATCCTTCTGCAAGGTTACCGGATTAAGTACTCTTTTTCCGAACAGCAGGATTTTTGCAAGATATAACCTGACTTATCTGAACGAGAATCAGACTTATGAAGTTGACGCTGTTTCAGGCTCGTTTATGATGATAAGGAATGAGGTTTATAAAAAGATAGGCGGGCTTGACGAACAGTTTTTTATGTACGGCGAGGACCTGGACTGGTGCTTCAGGATCCAGAAGGGGGGTTATAAAGTTTTTTATGTGCATAACACGGAAATTATACACTATAAAGGTGAAAGTACCAGAAGAAGCAGTCTGGATGAAACAAAACATTTTTATAGTGCAATGCACCTCTTTGTTAAAAAACATTTATCCACATCCTTGCTTGTTGAAATTATTTTAAGGAGTGCAATAATCGCAAGAAAATTCATTGCCTTTCTGGGAGCGCGTAAGCTCATCGTTCTTGCAATAATTGCAGATATCTTTTTCTTTAATTTATCGCTGCTGCTTGCAGAGAAGGTTTATGAATCGATCCGGAAGGACTGGCTGGGATTTCCGTTATTCAGTCTTAAAATAATTTATACTATACCGGTTTTTATTCATCTTGTTACAGCAGCTTCTGCCGGTGTATATAAAAAGGATTCGCTGGCAGTGCTGAAAAATTTTATAGCCCTGCTATTAAGTTTTGTTATCCTTTCGTCGTTAACTTTTTTCTTCAAGGAATTTGCATACAGCAGAGCTGTTGTTCTCATTACCTATATAATATTGTTTTTTATGCTGAGCGGCTGGCGGATAGTGCTGAGATTATTTTTCAGGGTGGGTGTAAAACCGGACGAAATATTTCGTAAAAGATCTCTGGTTGTTGGCAGTAATGCTGACTCTGTTAAAATTGCCGAAAAACTTGGTTCACGGCATACAGAGGTAAGAAAAATAGCCGGGCTTATCGGGTTCTCGCAGAAAGAAGCAGGAAGCATAATCGGCGGTTTTGATGTTCTCGGAAGTATTGAAAATATTGCAAAGGTAATCAGGGATAAAAATATAAACGAAGTGATCTTTCCACCAACCGGTATCTCCTATCAGCAGATGATGGGAATTGTATCATCCTGCCGGAATGAAAATGTGGATTTTAAGATTACCGGCCAGGGTATGGACTTCCTGGTGGGAAAAACTTCGGTGTCGCTTCTCGATGATATTCCGCTTATTGAACTTTCCTACAATATTTCCAGTCCGTTAATGAAGTTTCTTAAAGCTGTTTTCGATTATTCCCTAGCTTTGTTTATTTTGTTATTTGTTTACCCGTTTATATATTTATTGTCGAAGCTAAGCAGCAGAAAAACAGAATTCAGAAATTTTATCTTGCAGGTGCCGTTGGTTTTTACAGGTAAGGTCAGTTTTGTGGGACCCAAAAACACTTCTGCCGGTATTAATCTGTATCTGGGAAAAAGAGGTTTAACCGGACTTTGGTATATCGAAACACCGGAAGAAGGAGAAATGGAAAAACTTGATTTATATTATGCTAAAAACCAGAATATCTGGTTCGACCTTGAAATACTTGGTAAAACCGTAAATATTATGTGGGACGATAGACACAATGGCTAAAGCAATACTTGAATTTGAAAAACCAATTGCGGAACTTGAAGAGAAGCTTTCTGAAATGCGGGGCTACTCCGATAAAATTAATATCTCGGAGGAAGTTAAAAAAATTGAAAAGAAGGTAAAGCAATTGAAAGAAGAAATTTACAGAAACCTTACAAGGTGGCAGAGGGTACAGCTTGCCAGACATCCCGACCGTCCTTTTACACTTGACTATATTTACCTGATGACAAGCAATTTTGTGGAACTTCACGGCGACCGGTTTTATAAGGATGACAAGGCAATTGTCGGCGGTCTTGCTTCCATAGATGATTACAAGGTAATGATAATCGGACACCAGAAGGGAAGAGATACAAAATCAAATTTGTACAGAAATTTTGGAATGGCAAATCCCGAGGGATACAGAAAAGCTCTCCGGCTGATGAAACTGGCGGAGAAATTTAACAGACCGATTATTACAATGATAGATACACCCGGTGCCTATCCCGGTCTGGAAGCTGAAGAAAGAGGTCAGGCTGAAGCTATTGCCCGGAATTTGTTTGAAATGAGCAGGCTGAAGGTGCCTGTTATAATATGTATTATCGGCGAGGGAGCCAGCGGAGGTGCCCTTGGAATTGGTGTGGGCGACCGGATATTAATGATGGAAAACTGCTGGTACTCGGTTATCAGCCCGGAATCGTGCTCCAGTATTTTGTGGAGAAGCTGGGATTTTAAAGAACAGGCTGCAGAGGCCCTTAAACTGACGGCACCGGATCTGCTCGAACAAAAATTGATTGACAGAATTATTCCTGAACCTCTCGGCGGTGCTCATAAGGACCATGCGCAGTCAGCGGCAAATCTTAAATCTGCCATCGTTGAAGAGCTTGCAAACCTCGTGCGGATAAAACCTGAGAAACTTATTGAGATGAGACTTGATAAATTCGGGAGGATGGGGCAGTTTACCGAGTAATTTAACTTTTGGTTTCTCTTTTTACCTTCCTTTAATTAATTTGTATTAACAAATCAGTTTTACAATGTTGTCACATAAAACAGAAATACGCGTCCGATTCCCGGATACGGACAAAATGCAGTTTGTATATCATGCTGTATATATAGAATATTTTGAAACCGGAAGGACAGAACTGCTCCGGGCCTACGGATTGCCGTATTCCAAAATTGAGGAAATGGGTTATGAAATGCCGGTTCTGGAGGTTCATGTTACTTACAAAAATCCCGCTTTCTATGATGAACTGCTCGTCGTGGAAACGGTTCTCCGGAATATTAACTCACCCCGGGTGCACCTGGAATATGTAATTACAAAGAAAGACAGCGGACTGCCTGTAGCTGAAGGCTACACTGATCTGGCATTTATAAAAAAGGAAACCAAACGAGCAGTACGTCCGCCGGAATTCTATCTGGAAAATATTAAAAGAAATATGGAAAATTATGTTCCCGCCAGCGAGTGAATTGACAGCAGTTATCAGGAAAGCTCTGGAAGAGGATATCGGACCAGGGGATATAACCACCAGTGCAGCTGTCAACGAAAATATCCGGGGAAAAGGAAAATTTCTTTTAAAGAATGATGGAATAATTGCCGGTCTGAATATAGCCGAAGAAGTATTTAAATTAACTGACAAAGGGCTTAAATTCAGTAAGTTTGTTGACGACGGTTCTTATCATTATTCAGGTGAATATATTGCCGAAGTCGGCGGGAAAATATCATCAATTCTCACCGCTGAAAGAACTGCACTGAACTTTCTTCAGAGAATGAGCGGCATTGCTACTGCATCCTATAATCTTGCAGATAAAATAAGGCACACCAAAGCAAAAATTATTGATACAAGAAAAACGGTCCCTGGACTCAGACTCACTGATAAGATGGCTGTGCAGATGGGTGGATGCAGCAATCACAGGATCGGTTTGTACGATATGTTCCTGATAAAGGATAATCATATTGAGGCGGCCGGTTCAATTACTGCGGCTGTGGAGGCCTGCAGGGATTATAACAGAAAAAACAGCAGCAGTTTTAAAATAGAAGTGGAAACCTCAAATCTTGAAGAAGTGGAAGAGGCTCTCAGAAATAATCCAGATGTTATAATGCTGGATAATTTCAGTATAGAAAATATGAGGAAGGCGGTTAAACTTATAAATAACCAGTGCCTCACGGAGGCATCGGGAATGGTTAACCAGGATAATGTTTTAGTAATTGCCGAAACCGGCGTGGATTTTATTTCAGTCGGGGCAATTACTCACAGTGTGAAAGCCCTGGATATTTCACTGGAAGTGACGAAAGAATGATTTCCTCAAAGATAAAGGAATTAACAAAAGATACCGCAGTATACGGAATAAGCACAATACTGGGGAGGTTTCTGAACTTCCTGCTTGTCCCGTTTTATACAAATGTATTCGTCCCTGAGGAATACGGAATTATAAGCAATATATATGCATATGTTGCCCTTATAGCCATATTCTATCTTTATGGAATGGACTCGGCGTTTATGAAATATGCTGCAGAGAAGGAAGGGGAAAAAGATACCTTTTCAACTCCGTTCCTGTCTGTTCTGATAACTGCGTTAATTTTTTCAATATTAATTGCCGGCTTAAAGAATCCCATTTCACTGATGATCGGGATTCCGGCTAAATTTGAATTCCTTATCTATTTTATTTCTTCAATTTTATTTGTTGACGCCCTCTCGGCAATTCCATTTATAAACCTCAGACTTAAAAGAGAAGCAAAGAAGTTTGCACTGTATAAGTTCCTGAACATAGTTGTTAACGTAATCCTGAATATAATACTGATTCTCGGATTCCATCTTGGAATAGAAGCAGTATTTATAGGTAATCTTGCCGCATCACTTTTCTCCCTGATGCTTCTGATGCCGGAAATTTCCAAAAACCTTAAGATCAGTCTGAATCCCGAACTTTATAAAAAACTGCTGAAGTTCGGACTTCCGTATCTTCCGGCAGGTCTTTCCTCAATGATAATTCAGGTGATCGACAGGCCGATACTCGAAAGCCTCACTGACCTTCATACAGTAGGAATTTACCAGGCTAATCATAAGCTTGGAATATTCATGATGCTTTTTGTTAATATGTTCCAGTTTGCCTGGCAGCCTTTCTTTCTTCAAAATGCGAAAGAAGAAAGGGCTAAAGAGATCTTTTCGAAGGTACTTACATATTTTGTAATTGCCGGCAGCCTGATTCTTGTTTCACTTTCATTGTTTATTCCCGACCTTGTAAAAATTAATATATTCGGAAGACATATAATCGGCCCGGCATACTGGGAAGGATTATTTATAGTGCCAGTGGTGCTTCTCGGATTTCTGTTCAACGGCATCTATTTTGTTTTTACTGCGGGCATTTTTATTAAGGAGAAAACAATTTATGTCCCCTTTATTACAGCTTCTGCAGCTCTGGTAAATATAATTGCAAATTTTTTGCTCATCCCCTACCTTGGCATAATGGGTTGTGCAGTTGCTGCAATGTTAAGCTACCTGGTGATGGCAGTATCATTGTATTTTGTATCGCAGCGTTTTTACAGGATTGAATACGAACTGGCAAAGATCGGGAAAATATTTTTTATTGTCGCAGTTACCACAGTTGTCTATATCTGGTTTCAGTATACCGGGAACTTGCTGTTTNNAAATATTTCCTGGCAAGAATAAGAGGGATGGCAAAATGATCGATGAAGTCCGCATAAGGATTAAAAGGATAAATAAAAATTTTAATGATATACCGCTTCCGTCTTATTCCACCGAAGGAAGCTCCGGGATGGATATTCGCGCAGCTGTTGATGACTTTGTGCTGCTGAAAGAAAAAGAAATTGCCCTGGTGCCGACAAATCTCTCGGTCGAAATTCCAGAAGGCTATGAGCTGCAGGTCCGCCCCAGAAGCGGACTTTCCGTAAAACACGGCATAGGCATTCTTAATTCCCCCGGAACAATTGATTCCGATTACAGGGGAGAAATAAAAATAATCTTATTCAATTTCGGCAGCGGGGATTTCAGGATAAACAGGGGAGACAGGATTGCACAGATTGTATTAAACAGGTTTTATAAGGCTGTACTTGATGAAACCGCAGAGCTGAATAACAGCAGCAGGGGATCCGGCGGATTCGGACATACAGGCAAGGAATAGGTTTTTAATGTCGGATTTTGTTCATCTTCATAATCATTCACATTATAGTCTGCAGGATGGAGCCTGCACTGTCGACTCACTGGTTTGTGCAGCTAAAAAAAATAAAATGTCTGCTGTCGCACTTACAGATCACGGTGTTATGTATGGTATTGCGGAATTTAATTATAAGGCTTCCAAGGAAGGTATTAAACCCATAATAGGAATGGAGGCTTATGTTGTTGCCGAAGGCAGCAGGTACGATAGGGGAAAAACAGATGATGCCTTCCCCAGAAGAAAAAGCAAGCACTATAACCATCTGATCCTTATTGCAAAAAATAACCAGGGTTACAAAAATCTGGTAAAACTTACTACTCTGGGGCATACCGAAGGTTTTTATTATAAACCAAGAATCGATCTTGAACTGCTCAGAAAATATCATGAGGGACTTATTTGTACCTCCGCATGTATATCCGGTGTAGTTTCAATTCACCTTGTCAATAACGACTATAACAAGGCCAGGGAAACTGCTGTTGTTTACAAGGAAATTTTCGGTGACGACTTCTATTTAGAGATCCAGGATCACCACATGGAGAGGGAGAAACCTGTTCTTGAAGGCGTTCCCCGCCTGTCCCGCGAACTGGGAATAAAAATGGTGGCAACAAACGACTGCCATTATATCGAAAAAGATCATGCTATTGCGCATAATATTCTTCTCCTTCTTTCCGATAAAAACGGATCCGATTACCGGCAGCTCCGCTATGAAACTGACCAGGTCTACTTTAAATCGTCCGAAGAGATGAAGAAACTCTTTAAACATTATAAAGGCGCAGTTGAAAATACCCTGGAGATCGCCGAAAAAGTTGATGTAAAACTTGATTCGGGCGGCTATCATTTTCCGCAGTTCCCGATCCCCGCTGATTCCGGCGTTAACACTCTTGAAGAATATCTCGAACAGCTTTCCAGGGCAGGACTCGAAAAGAAAATAAAAAAAATCACCACCGCTGTTGAAGACAGACTGCGGTTTGAACTGGATACCATATCCAAGATGGGATTTGCCGGCTATTTCCTGATCGTACAGGATTTTATAAACTCAGCCAAGAAAAATAATATACCTGTCGGCCCCGGAAGAGGCAGTGTGGCAGGAAGTCTTGTTGCATATACCCTTGGAATAACCAATATAAATCCACTCGATTATAGTCTGCTTTTTGAAAGATTCCTTAATCCTGCACGTAAATCAATGCCCGATATTGATGTTGATTTTGCCGACGATAAAAGGGGTGAAGTTATTGATTATGTAAGGAATAAGTATGGCGCTAATTGTGTAAGCCAGATAATAACCTTCAACAGGTTGTCTTCCAAGGCAGTGATCAGGGATGTTGCAAGGGTCCTTAAAATCCCTATTCCTACAGTTAATAAAATAACTAAGTTCATTCCTTCCAAGTTCGGAAAGGTATACACTATCGATCAGGCTCTTAAAGAAGTACCGGAACTTAAATGGGTTAAGGATTCCGAAGATCCTGAAATAAAGGATCTTATTAAATATGCGCGTATACTTGAAGGAATGAACCGCAACGCATCCAAGCATGCTGCAGGTGTGGTTATTACCCCTGATGACGTAAGCAATTATGTTCCGCTGGCAACTGCGGTTCAGCAAAACGATATCGTCACTCAGTTCAATATGAAGGAGATCGAGAATGCAGGACTGCTTAAAATGGATTTCCTTGGTTTACGCACGCTTACTATAATCAGGGATACCCTAGATCTGGCTAAAAAGAATCACAACATAGAAATTAATATTGATGAAATTCCGATAGATGATGAAAAAACTTTTCAGCTTTTCTGGAGGGGACAAACTACCGGCGTGTTCCAGTTTGAATCCGGGCCCATGCGCGAGTACCTTAAAAAGCTTAAACCGACAAGCATAAGTGATCTTTCTGCAATGAATGCCCTTTATCGCCCTGGACCTATGGATTTTATAAATGATTTCATCGAAAGAAAGCAGGGCCTTAAAGAAGTACTCTATCTTCACAGCATACTTGAATCAATATTATCCGAAACTTATGGAATTATTGTTTACCAGGAACAGGTAATCCAGATTGCTAATAAAGTTGCGGGAATGAGCCTTGCAGAGGCAGATATTCTCAGGCGGGCTATGGGAAAAAAGGATATTGCCGCCATGAAGGAGCAAAAAGAAAAGTTTGTATCCGGTGCCGTTAATAACGGCATAACCAGGAAAGTGGCAGTAGAGATTTTTGATGCAATTGATAAATTTGCAAACTACGGCTTCAATAAAAGTCACGCTGTTGCATACAGCTATGTTGCTTACCAGACCGCTTACCTGAAAGCGCATTTTACGGAAGAGTTTCTTGCCGCAAACCTGACCAATGAATTCGGCAATTCATCCAAGGTGGCTTCCATGCTTGAAGACTGCCGGAAACTTAAAATTGAAGTGCTGCCGCCCGATATAAATCATCCCACTGTACACTTTGATGTGGCGGACGGAAAAATAAGGTTCGGAATGTCGGCAATAAAAAATGTGGGAATTTCAGCAGTCGAAGAGATAATTAAAAGCAGAAAGAAAAAGTCTGCCGGATTTACAAGCATTTTCGACTTTTGTGCCAATACGGATACCAGGACGGTTAACAAAAGAGTGCTTGAAGGATTGGTAAACGCAGGCGCTTTCGATACAATTAATCCGAACCGCGCACAATTGCTGTCATCCGTCGAAACCGCCCTGGATTTCGGAAGCAAGGTGCAAAGTTCAAAAATTACAGCCGCTGACAGCCTGTTCGGAACCTTTGCCGATGAAGTAAAAATCGCCGAGCCTCCTCTGCCAAAAATTGATAACTGGAGCAGGAAAGAACAGCTCTCAAGGGAACGGGAAGTGTTAGGTTTTTACGTTACCGACCATCCGCTTAAAAAATATGAGACCGACTTCAAGTCCTTCGCCACAATCCATCTCGGAGAATCGGAAAAGCTTGAAGAACAGGATATGGTTTATGCCTGCGGTGTTATTACCGAGGTGAAAAAGAAGATCGATAAATCAAACCGAACCATGGCATTTTTTACACTGGATGATTTTTCCGGTTCCTGCGAGTGCCTGATGTTCGGCAAAATATTTGACAAATGCGGGCACTACATAAAAGAAGAGGAATGTGTTTATATTATAGGCAAACCGGAAAGCAGCGGCGATGCCATTAAGCTGCATATCGAAGACGTCATACCTCTTGATATATTCAGGGAAAAGAATATTCAAAGCGTTAATATATCGATGGAAAAAGAAAGACACGACATTGAAAAAATTCCGGCCTTGAAAAAAATCCTTTTGTCGAATGCGGGTAAAATTCCGGTTTATCTGCATCTTATCGAAAACGGCACCATTGCAGAAATATTTTCACTTAAAGACTTCCGGGTAAAAATAACCGATGAATTTATCGGGGATATTACCGGGTGTCTTGGCGAAGAGAGTCTGCAGTTCTTGAAAAAATAAGAAATCAGGATTCCCTGTCTGTTCAATAATTTGCAAAAATTTGATTTTTCATTAGTGGAATAATCCCGGTTAATTCCTGCCGACAATTAAAAATTAAGATAGCAAACAATTAATAATTATCTAATATTTGGGTTACCTTACGCTTACCTTACGCTTNNGCTTACCTTGCGCTTACCTTGCGCCTATGTCCACTAAAATGTGGATGATAAGCGCAGGCTAACCGTGGTGTGAGTGTAATATTAAACTTACCCGGGTAATCAGGAGTCTATTAAAGTTTCTCTTTTTTTAATAGTGCCGGACCCGGCAGTATTTCAGTTTCGTTTTTCAGAACTTGTTCCAGTCAGGATAGCTGCTCAGCATAAATTATTAGGGTATCCGGTGAAGCTGAACGGATAAAAAAAATTGCCGCAACGAAGGATTGTATAACTTCCATCATTTTCGTATTATTTGACCCGCGATTTATTTACACAAGAAAGGCAATGACAGCAAATGAATGATGAAAATCAGAATTTATGGGCTTTGATTCTAGGTGCATCTTCCGGGTTTGGAGAAGCTGCCGCTCTGAAACTTGCTGAGGACGGATATAATATTATCGGTCTTCATCTTGACAGGCAGGCAACCATGCATAACGTGGAGAGGATCACCGGTCACATACATTCATTCGGACGCAGTTCTGTGTTTATTAATGCAAACGCAGCAGACAGCATTAAGCGGCAGGAAATCATTTCCGATATTAAATCTCTTCTGAAAGGAAAACCTTTAATCAAAGTGCTGATGCACTCACTCGCTTTTGGAACCCTGAAGCCTTTCATATCAAAGGAAGGGGAACAGGCATTGACAAAAGCCCAGATGGAGATGACGCTCGATGTAATGGCACATTCTCTTGTTTACTGGGTACAGGATCTGGTAAGCAATAATCTTTTTGCCGAAAAGGGAAGAATTTTTGCAATGACCTCTTCAGGCGGTCATTCGGTAATTCCTTCCTATGGAGCTGTATCTGCTGCAAAAGCTGCATTGGAATCTCATGTACGCCAGTTAACCGCCGAATTAGGGCATCTTGAAGTTTCTGTTAATGCAATTATGGCAGGAGTAACGGACACCCCGGCTTTAAGAAAAATTCCGGGCAGTGATCCGATGATAGAAGTAGCAAAGAGAAAAAATCCCCGGGGAAGATTAACATCGCCGGAAGATGTTGCAAAAATAATTTCTCTTTTGTGCAAGGATGGCGGCGAATGGATATCCGGCAGCGTTATAAATGCTGACGGCGGTGAAGATATAGTAAACTTCATCGGTCAGGGGGAAAGGGATAGTTCAATTATTTTATAACTGGAGCAGTAATGAAACCAATAAATTTTACAGATGAAAATTTTGAAAACGAAGTATTAAAATCGGACCAGCCTGTACTTATAGATTTCTGGGCAGTATGGTGCGGTCCATGCAGGTTAATTGCACCGATTGTTGAAGAGCTTGCGGTTGAATATGAAGGCAGAGTCAAGATTGGGAAGCTGGATGTGGATGAGAATCAGAATTCAGCAATTAAATACGGTGTAAGAAGCATTCCGACAATTTTATTTTTTAAGGATGGAAAAGTAGTCGATACCATAATCGGGGCGGTTCCTAAAAATCATATCGTTCAGAAGTTAACTGCCTTAGTTTGACGGAGGGGGAAGATCCGAAGAGTAAGTATCCCCTGCAAAAGACTTAATAGTATCAGCGTATTCAGGTGCTGATACAGTCCGGATATTTTTTTTACAGCCTCAAAAGATATCTTGACCTTGCAGAAAATAATGAATATTTTAAATTTTAAATTTAAGTTTCTGGATCCGGGAAACAGAAGATGACACACTTTTGACTTTTCATATTCCAGCCCCCATTAATCTCTTCGGGATTATTGAATGGTTTTTTGAAAACCAGGCTGAAAGAGTCTTTTTATTTTTTCTGTTATTGTTCTGTTTTCAAGAGTGATTTTACATAATCAGTACGTAATATTAATCCGGCGGAATTGAAGTTCATAGTTCATTTTTATATCGGCAAAAAGAGCAGACTTTTCCCGGTAACAAGGTTACTTTCCGGTAAGTTTAAGGCCATAATAAATGACTCTTTATGGCAGTAAAATGGGGTCAGAACAGCCGGCATTTAACATCATAAAACCGGGATCGGTGATGTTTTTTTTAAAAAATGATTGCCGGTATGAACGGTATAAAGTATTGTTATCCGGTTGAAAAATCGGGTGGACGGTAAATTAATATCTTGACAAATTTTAAAAAAAACATTATTTCGCTTATAGAAAATAGAGTTTTATAAACTTGACAATAAATAAGGCATATAGTATTTTGTTTCGGTCTTTACAAATTAACAATCTATTAATAAGTAAAGTAAGGTTATACTTGCTAAATCTTTCTTTAGTTTTTGCAAAAACTAATTCTATTCATTAATCAAGGAGAGCGTTATGATTAAAAACCTTTCAATTTTCGTGTTTGTAATACTTTTAGTTCCGTTTGTATTACAGGCACAGAATAAAAATGTTGTCCCCAAGGCTAAGGTGGTCATGGACACAGAGGAAAAAGCTCATACCAGCACAACTAATTCTGTTGCAGCGGCTAACTATGTAGTAGTCGATTCAATGGCAAATGCTTATGGGCCGGCGATTTCTACAATAAATCCGTTGGCTTATGATCCATGGTCAAATGTGGTTGCCTTCATACATCGTGGGCATTCCTCTTATGCAGCTGGATCAGGACAGCTCTGGTATAACATTTCCACTGATATGGGTACAACATGGAGCAGAGTAGGCCCCATTAATACCGCCCCTATTGCAGCCAGATATCCCAGTATGGCTATTTCAAATCCGACCAAGGGTGATATAAGTGCTACAATTGGAGTATTCAGCTGGCCTGAATTGAATCCAGGTACTTTTGGAAATGTTGGTTTTGGTGCCGATGCACCTCTGGGTGCTGGTACTACCTTCGCTGACACCATTATTGGAAATTATTCTTCACAGGTTCCATCATGGGCAAGTGACAATAGTGCCTGGGTATTCTGGGGATCAGATAACCAGACTGATAATGCTTTTGAAATTTTCAGAACAGAAGATTTCGCAACAGTCAGCTCAACCGTTGTTCCAGAAGCTGTATTTGGAGCAGGTGGAGGAAACATATGTTTAGGTGGTGTTTCATTTGAAGGGAATCTTACCCTCGGATTTATGGCTACCTATGAAGATCCGGACACAAACAATCCTATTCAATTCGGCTGGTATCCAGGTATCTTAACGTCTACCGATAACGGTGTTACCTGGGCTTCTGAAGTTGTGGATTTCAGAACTATTACAGCTCTCTCAGCATATGATCAGTTATGTGATTATGATGAAGCATCCGGAACCATCCGTTTTGATGGTGATATAAACGTTGATAAGAACGGTTATGTTCACCTTGCTATTGGTCTTACCGATACCAGTACAACACCCTGGACACACAGTATGGTTGATATGTTCCAGACTGCTTCAGGATGGGATGCTACAATTGTTGCAAATTTAACAGCAGCCAATATATTTACACTTTATCAAGAAGGTCCGGGATTAGGTCAGCAGGGATACAGCCCTTACCTTGCATTCGACGCTGCCCGTGAAGTAATGGCGTATCAGTGGGTTGATCAGGGTGTAGCTGATTCAGCTGACTTATTCTTCGCTTACAAAGCATTGGGAGATGCAGCTTGGTCAACACCTATGAATTTGACCGAAACTCCGGATATTAATACCCAATCTCATCTGGCAAATATGATTGCGGGAACTGCTCCTAATTATACTGCTTTCAGTATGTATGGACTTGTTAAGAGTCCTTCCCGTGATGTTGGTACAACCACAGACGCATTTATAGCTCCGGTTACTTTTACAGTTACTGGTGTTGGAGATGATAACATGCTGGTTAACAGTTTTGCTTTAGAGCAGAATTATCCTAATCCTTTCAACCCGAATACTTCAATTAAATACACTGTTTCCGAGAGAAGCAATGTAATACTGAAAGTATTTGATATGTTAGGCAGGGAAGTTTCTGTTTTAGTAAACAAAACTCAGGAAGCCGGAAGTTACTCAGTTAACTTTGATGCTTCTAATTTAGCATCAGGTATATACCTATATTCAATTAACGCAGGAAATTACAGCGCAACTAAAAAAATGATGTTGATGAAGTAATTAACTTAGGGATGACAGCCTGGGAGATGGCTGTCATCCTGCTATTTNNAGCTGTGTAGAAGAGCCGACCATTGATCGCCCGCCAAAGCTTTCATCGGTGGTCAGAGTAGTGAATGTATCTAACGATATGAATAATATAAAGGTAACCGTGGATGGTCAGATTCCTGTTCCGCAGATGAATTCGATGGCGATAGGATCGGGTACAGATTTTTTTGATATGTTATCAGGGAAAAAAGAATTTAAAGTTTATGACGAAAGCGGGATGCTTATCTATACAAAATCTATAGATATAATTTCGTTTGAGTTAATGACTATCGTCTTTGCCGGCGACTATGATCAGGATGAATTTCTAAGTACGTTCGGTGCCTTTGAATTGGCTGAGGGTGAAACTTATATAAGTCATGCTCCTGCAGCGGGCGCATCCAACGTCTATTTTGTTCATGCATCTGCTCCGGTTGACTCATTTAACAGCCGTCAGTACATTGTTTCCGCTCATTTTACACCGACGGGAGAAAACCCGAAAGATACAATCTATAATGCTGATCCTAATTTCTTAGTGTATACAAATTTATTGGGAGCCGAGACTGTCCCCGGCAGTTATGCGTATTCTTTTCAGTCCTCAACACCTGTTGATACTGTTACTCTGCCGGATAATGAAATTGAGGCAAATTATAGATATTATATGTTCATATATGGAAATCCGAATAATGTGCAGGTCTTCGCAAACAAAGTTGCTCCTCCTGCGGTTCGGTCCAGAGATTGAATAAAGGAGATGAAGAAATATGAAAAACTGTTTACGATTAACATTTTCGTTTCTGCTGCTGTTCTTTTCATTTAATGTTGCTTTTGCACAGACCGGAAAAATATCCGGAAAGGTTTCTGATCTTGAAACGGGCGAACCGCTGATTGGTGCAAACATAATAATAAATGGAACGAGCTTAGGAGCTGCTACTAATATTGACGGTGAGTACATTATACTTAATGTTCCCCCGAATACATATTCGCTGACCGCTAAATACATCGGCTATAAAGATGTTACCCAGTCCAATATCCGGGTTTCTGTGAATGTGACTACAGAGGTACTGTTTGCCCTGCCCTCATCGGCATATCAGTTGGGCGATGTTGAAATTACTGCAGAAAAACCACTGGTTAACAAAAACCTCACCAACTCTGTAAGCATTGTAAGCTCCGAGGATATTGAAAATCTGCCGGTCAGAGGTGTAAACGCCATAGTTGCCACACAAGCCGGTGTAGTTTCCCAGGGAGGGAACCTGTATGTGCGTGGAAGCCGTTCAGACCAGGTTGCATTTTATATTGACGGAGTTCTTGTAAATGATCCGTTATTTGGAGGTGCCACCACTCTGGGAATCCAGAATGCTATTCAGGAAATTCAGTTCCAGGCAGGAGGTTATCCTGCTGAATTCGGTGGTGCAAACGCAGGAATCATAACTTCCACAACCAAAATAGGAAGTGAAAAATTCAGATTCTCGTTTGAAGCAATTACAGATAATCTTGGTTTCATCGAAGTTGGAGAAAAGTTTCTCGGCAATACTTATTCATACGGATATAATGAATATGTGTTCACGGGAAGTGGTCCTCTTTTTGCGAAAAATATCAGATTTTTTGTTGCGGGAAATAACCTATTCAGGAGATCACCTGCCGGATTTTTCCGCGGAATGGACTACGAGGGATTATATGATCCCAGCACGGCAGCTGTTAGAAGAGATACTTTTAATATATACTATCCTGAAGGTTACCGCTTAAACAACGCAAGGAATCAATACCAGGTCCAGGGAAATATTTCCATGGATTTCAATCCCATCACTGTAAAAATCAGCGGTTCTTATTTGTATGCTGAAGCCAGGAATGGTGTCGGTTACTTGGATGTGAACAGAGCTGAAAGAGCAGGATTGCATTACGATGAGAACTATAACGGAAGCGTAAAAATAACTCACGTATTAAGCCCCAAAGCCTTTTATGACCTGGTATTTAATTACTTTAATGATTTTACAATCGATATGGATCCGCTGCTGAAGCATAATATTGTGGCATATGGAGATTCAGTTGCAAATGCAGCAGTTGGAACAACGCTCAGAAGTGATGGTCAGTATCCGCTTGATCTGGTGGCTTATAATTTCAGGTTTGTCAGACAAATCAGACCGTTCAATCTGTATCAGAAATACAGATATGAGACTATGGGCGGACAGGTTAATCTTCTCTATCAGATCGGACAGCATCATGAACTGAAGACCGGTGCTGATTTTAAGAGATACACAATACGCGGCTATTCTCATGGCCCGGTTAGTATATTCAGTCTGCTTCGTGCTCAGCCTGATGGTCAGCCTTACGATTGGTATCAGAGGCTTGATAATTATGGTTATGATGTTTATGGAAATGAATATGATCAGGCTGAGGGTCTGGAAGCTGCAAAGCATCCTGTTTTTGCTGCTTATTATATTCAGGATAAGATGGAATTCAGTGATCTTGTAATTAATGCCGGCTTAAGGCTTGATTACATAGATATTGACGGAAAGGAATTCCTGAATCCTGCAAACGTTAAGTTTGATAACGACAATCAGATTGATCCTGCCGGATTAAAAGACACAGATCCTATTATCCAGGTAAGCCCGAGATTAGGATTCTCCTTCCCTGTTACTGACAAAACTGTGTTCCATGCACAGTATGGAAAGTTCATTCAGCAATCAAGGTTGAGAGATGTTTACCAGGGATATAACCTGATATCAGATAATGTTAAGGGTGGATTTGCTATTCAGAATGCGGTTGGTTTTGGACTCAGACCTGAAAGAACCACTCAATACGAATTAGGCTTTAAGCAGCAGTTAGGCGATGCATTTGCATTTGATATAACCGGTTTCTATAAGGACATCAAAGATCAGATACAGATTCGTGCAATTTATGCTGAAGCAGGTGCAAACCACAGACAGTATTATGCATTTGTTAATAACGACTTCTCTACCGTTAAAGGTGTTGAACTTAAACTGGATTTAAGAAGAACCCAGAGAATAGCTGCTACCCTGGATTATACATACTCGGATGCGCTTGGTACCGGTTCAAATCCGTCATCCAGCTTCAGACAGATATGGCAGTCGCCGACAAACACTCCGTTTTTCCCGCAGCAGATCGCACCGCTTGATTTCAATCAGGCGCATACGGGATTTTTGAACATCGATTATCGTTTTGCAAACGATGACGGACCTTCTGTATTCGGCAGCAAAATATTGCAGAATGCCGGTGCAAATATACTGTTCTCAGTTAAGAGCGGTTTTAATTATACCCGCTGGGATCAGGAAAGTTTTGGTAATAGGCGTTTCCCGGTTGAAGCGCTCAATACTTCAACTACACCCTGGACATACCAGATTGACTTAAAGATTGATAAATCTTTCGCAATTGGTCCGCTGGAAACAAATATATATCTATGGGTAATCAATGTTCTTAATACCCAGAATGTTCTCAGTGTATTCAACGTTTCCGGTGATCCATATGATGACGGATTCCTTACCAGCAGAGTCGGTTCACAGCAGGTAGATGTCTTCCGTTCAACTTATGGAGATGAAATTGCAGAAAAGTATAAATCTCTTTATACTGATTTGAACTATGATTTCAACAATTTCGGACCACCCAGACAGATCAGACTCGGTGTTAGGTTGAACTACTAAGGTCAATTAGAATAAAACGGAGAAATTAAATGAAAAATAAATTAATTAAATTTTTACCTTTGTTTCTGCTCGTCTTCGGACTTGTGCTTATGGGTTTTCGGGGAGAAGACGGGAAGAATAATAAGATAAAAAAGGTTAACGTCAACGATGACTACGAATATATAGCCGTCAATCAGATCCTGATGTATGTCAGTAATAATGGTGATGGTTCCCATGATCCTAAAACCGATGGCAATGGATTCTATTGGCCTGGTGGAATAAACGCTACTAAATCTGCGATTTTTGAGGATGGTCTTATTTTCGGAGCTAGAGTTGGTCGTGAAATCAGAGTTAATGGTAATACTCACAGACAGGGATTACAGGCCGGAAAAATAATTAACGGTGTACCTGATGATCCCGGTCTTGAAAAATACAGAGTATTTAAAATATCTAAAAACTGGGAAAGCTTACCTCCCGGTCCAGAGAGAGATGAACGCGCTAAAGATTATGCCGAATGGCCAATTGAAGATGGGGCGCCATATGAAGACATAAACGGTGACGGACTGCCAACTCCAGGTGTTGATATTCCCAAAATTCTGGGAGATGAAACACTGTGGTATGTTGCAAATGATATGGATGAACAAAGGTCAACCTTTACCTATGGAACCCTGCCAATGGGTCTTGAATTTCAGACTACCATATTCGGTTTCAAACGGACAGGTGCTCTGGGAGATATGGTATTCAAGAAATATAAGATAATCAATAAAGGCAGCATAACTCTTAGAGATATGATTATTGCGTATTGGTCAGACACTGACCTTGGAGATGCCGGTGATGACTTTACCGGCTGCGATACTTCTTTGAGTCTTGGCTATACCTGGAATGGTGATAACAATGATGGTATTTATGGTACGCCGCCACCTGCGGTAGGATATGACTTCTTCCAGGGCCCGATTGTTCCCGGTCTGCCTACTGATAGCGCAAAATTCGGAGACGGCTGGAGGTACGGATACCGTAACCTCCCGATGACTGCATTTGCTCTTTATATAAATGCAGCAGGATATCCCTGGAGAGATCCTCAGCAGGGTGTTCCCGCAGGTTCAATTGAATTTTATAACTATTTGCAAGGATACAATTGGGATGGTTCTGACTTCGTAGATCCGCATACCAATGAGCCTACCAGGTTTGTGCTTACCGGAGATCCTGTTACTGGCGTCGGATGGTATGAAGGAACCGGATGGCCGGGCGGACCAGCTCCAGATGACAGAAGACACGTTATGGCTTCCGGCCCGTTCACCATGGCACCAGGAGACACTCAGGAAGTGGTGGTCGGACTTGTGATAGCTGTTGGAGGAGATAATGTGAAAAGTGTGGGGGCCCTTAAACAAAAGGATGCAGCTGCACAGATAGCATATGACCTTGATTTTAAGTTAACGGAGTCTCCTGCTAATCCTAAGGTTCACTCTATTACTGCTAATAATGCTGTAACCTTCTGGTGGGAAAAGAATGCGGAGGATTATCATGCGTTTGATCCGTTACTTACAGACACTATTAATCTTAACGTAAGCGGACAGGAATATGTAATTCCTGTAACAAATAAATATTTCGATTTTGAAGGTTACAGGATCTGGCAGTTCAGGGATCAGGCCGGTACCGATCCGGTGCTGCTTGCTACTTTTGATCTGGCGAACGGCGTTAAGGAGATAAGAAATTATCAGTATGATTATATTACCGTAAACGGCGGAAATATTGCACAGGATCCTATTATTGCCGGTCAGGATGAAGGTGTTGTACATTATTATACCGTATCACAGAATGCATATACAAATGGACCGTTGTTTAACGGGAATCCTTACTATTTTGCAATTACTGCATACGGTTATTCTAAGTACAGCGATCCCCCTGTACTCGAAAGCCCTCCCTCCATAATAGAGGTATTTCCGGGTATAACCCCGATCGATGTTGAGTACCCGTATAGTGCTCTTAGTGATGTATTTTTCAAGCAGTCACAGGGCCTCGGTGACGGTACAATTCGTGCAAAAGTTATAGATCCTAAGCAACTTACCGGTCATAATTACGAGGTTACATTCAGCGGTACGGCATATAACCTTGTTGACAAAACAGACGGTGATACCCTTATTAGCAATAGTACGGATTATACCCAGGATTCTCTGCACAGAGATTTTACTGATGGATTTATCCTGCTCGCTAATAATATAGGTTCTACTCAGCTGGGAACGGCGCAATCAAGCGTAAGATATATTCGCGAGATAAAAGGTCCCGGAGGTGCTGCAGTTACACCTAAGAATGTCTATAGTACTTCAACTGTTGAGAATAAAAATACTACCGGTGAATGGACCCTGGTAAGTGTTACTGAAAAGCAGGAACTGACAAATAATCTGCAGGATCTTGCTTACAAACTGAATACAGGAACCGATGATTTTGAAATCAGGTTTACTGCGACCGGAAGTGAGTATTATTCTTCAGGTTATGCAGTGATCGGTCCTCTTCAGAAAAATGATCCAAAAGGAAAAGGAACCCTTCCATTTGAAGTATGGAGAATTCCAGCAGATCCTTCAATACAGCCGGAAAGACTGGTTATTAAAATTTTCGATAAAAATAAAGATACAAGCTGGACAAATACACCAGCTACCGGTCAGTGGGAATCATTTTATACTTTTAGTCCGACTCCGGGATATCCTGACCCGTTCCCGCCGACCTCAACAGCGGCAATTGGAGCGATTGCGGCTGCAAATTACAGGCTCGGAAATATAGTTATCAAAGGTCCCCTGCCCCAGCCGGGTACTGTTATTAGGTTAACAACATGGAAACCACTATCTGCACTCGATGTTTTCAATGTCACAATGCAAGCACCTAAAGTGAATGATACCGAAGTGGCAAAAAATAATATTGATAAGATCAGTGTTTTCCCGAATCCGTATCTCGGTGCCAATGCTCTTGAAAGAGATAAGTACCAGAGATTCATGAGATTTACAAATCTTCCTGGAAAGCTTACAGTAAGAATATTTACCCTATCGGGAGTATTTGTCAGAAAGCTTGAAAAGGATGGTGAATCTCAGTATCTCGACTGGGATCTCCGCAATAAAGATGGTATACCTGTTGCAAGCGGAATGTATCTGGCTTACCTGGATATTCCTAATGTTGGCAGTAAAATTTTGAAACTGGCAGTGATTATGGAGACACAATTTATTGATAGGTTATAACTAATGGAGGGTTTTACCCTCCTTAACCTGTTAACAAAAATTAACTTAGGAGATTTTAAAGATGACTAAAAATATAAAACTAATGATCAAAATATCACTGCTAGCATTATTTCTGGTGGTAGATGTTTTTGCCAGCGGTGGAAAGAGAAATGGTACTGCCGGAGCCCAGGAATTGTTAATTCCCGTTGGAGCTAAAGGTATAGCCTTTAACGGGGCCTATATTTCCGGGATGGGCGGTATCGAATCTATCTATTATAACCCGGCTGGTTTAGGTGCCAGCGGCGCCAATACTGAAGCTTTGTTTTCATATATGAGCTATATTGCTGATATCGGTGTTTCCTATGCAGCAATCGGAACAGGATTTGAAAGTCTGGGATCTATAGCTTTCAGCATTAAATCACTGGACTTCGGTGATATTCCTGTTACAACCGTTGAAGCTCCTTATGGAACAGGTTCAACATTTTCACCGACTTATGTTGTGCTTGGTCTTACTTATGCCAATGCATTAACTGACAGAATAAGAGTTGGTGTTAATGTTAATCTGGTATCGGAAAAAATCATGAACTCATCAGCTACCGGCGTCTCGCTGGATGCAGGTGTTCAGTATAATGGAATAGCTGATGTTGAAGGATTGAAACTTGGTGTTGTCCTCAGAAACTTCGGACCGCAAATGTCATTCGACGGACCGGATCTTATCAGAATTGCTACCGACGAAAATTCTCTACGCGGTCAGCAGTTCTATAAAATCGAAGGAGCAGCATTCGAATTACCTTCTCAGCTTGAGTTCGGACTGGCTTATGAGAGAAGATTTGCTTCCGATTACAGGATGGTATTTGCTTCTTCCTTCCAGCAGAATAACTTTGCTAATGATGAATATAAATTCGCTGCTGAATTTGCTTTCCAGGAAATGTTTTTCCTGAGAGGCGGTTATTCATATATGAGTGAAGCATCTGGTACTGAGGAAGAACAGGTGTTTGGCCCAACCTTTGGTGCAGGCTTAATAGTTAATGCAGGTTTCGACCTTGGTTTCGATTATGCCTACAGGGTTGCTAATTATTTTGATGCGAACCATATCTTCTCATTGAAAATAGGGTTCTGATTTTAATTTATTCTTAATTATAAGGCTGGAAATTTTCCAGCCTTTTTTATTTAAATTGTTATGAAACGAATTCTTTTCTTATTATTTGTTGTTGCTCAGTGTGCGTCGCTTGCACAGGGAAAATTTAAAGTGGATTTTGACTATTCAAAATTCCACTATGATAATGCAAATAACTATCTTGAAATATATTATTCTTTTTTTCAGCCTGATCTTACGGTTTTGCGAAATGAGAACAGTGAAAAAATAATTAAGGGCGTACTTAATGTCATAATTATTGACCAGGCTGCCGATACCGCTGTTGTTAATAAGAATTACCAGTTCAGTAATGTTCTTACCTCATCTGATTCTGCATCAGGGAGAAGCCTTACCGGGAATCTGGGATTTCTGTTGCCGCACGGCAAATACTCGGTTTATCTTGCAGGAGTGGATGGACACGATTCCACCAGAATTGATTCCGTGAACTTTAACCTGGAAATAAAAAATTTTTCAGACGATAGATTTGCTGTGAGCGATATTGAGCTCGCCAGTTCAATCCAGGAATCCCAAAATACTAATTCCCTGTTTTATAAGAACACATTTGAGGTTGTACCTAATCCCAGCAGTATCTACGGTGAACCCCTTCCTGTAATTTATTTCTATTCCGAGCTTTATGATATTGATAAAAATATTGCTTCACCTCTGCTGAAAATTGAGCATATACTGCTCAACTCTCAGAATGAACCGTTTTTCCGCAAAACCAAGATGATAGGCCGGAAAAGCTCTTCGGTTGTTGAAGTTGGCGCCATAAATATTACAAAGGCGCCTTCCGGTACTTACCTCCTGGTTGTAGCTGTTTCCGATAGCTTGCTGAACCAGACTGTCTATTCAACAAAAAGACTGTTTATCTATAATCCGTCAATTCTGGATACCTCCGTGAATGTAATGATCGACCAGGATGTAATGTCCTCAGAGTTTGCCGCAATGTCTGAAGAAGAACTTGAGGAAGCATTCTCCGCTTCGCGCTATGTAGCAACATCCCAGGAGTTGGATCAGTGGTCAAAAATCAGCGATCTTTCCGGAAGAAGATCGTTTCTTTTCAATTTCTGGAAAGCCAGGGATAATGACCCCGGCACCCCGGTGAATGAAACAAAAAGGGATTACTTCAGCAGGGTCGATAAAGCCAACCTGCAGTTTGGAACAATGCAGAAAAAAGGCTGGAAAACAGACCGTGGCAGGGTTTTTATAACTTACGGCGAACCTTCCGAAATTGAAAGATATCCCAACCAGGTGGATACAAAACCTTATGAGATCTGGCAGTATAACCAGCTTGAAGGCGGGGTTATTTTTATTTTTGCCGATATTACCGGATTCTCCGATTATTTGCTTGTCCACTCAACTCACCGCAGTGAACTGCGTGATGATAACTGGCAGAGGAAAATAGCTACCTATTAAATTTTTTTATAAACAGGTTAAGGAGCTGCTTCAGCTCCTTAACTGTGTTAATCACTCCCGGCACTATTTACCACTATTAATTCTGATCAGATTACTTTTTTATTATTTGATTATAACAAATATTCTATATAATTTTATTCATATAATGCTTAATTCTCAAAGTATACCTGAACCGTTATGAGATCATTATTAATCAGGTTCTGCTGTCTCTTTTAAATTAATAAAGGGTGGGTAATATGAACCTTAAAATTGTTTCTCTGACCATTCTTTTTACATTCCAAAACCTTTGTGCAGTTCACCCCGAAGACGATAAAAAACTGGTCGCCAAACCAAACCTGAATGACCGTTATATCTATATTGCCGCAAATAATATCCTGATGTGGATAAGCAATAACGGCGACGGCTCACACGATCCCAGAACCGACGGCAATGGTTTTTACTGGCCCGGGGGAATAAATGCTATCCAATCAGCTATATTTGAGGATGGTCTCCTTTTCGGTGCAAAGGTTGGAGATGAGATAAGAGTAAATGGCAATACTCACCGTCAGGGTCTGCAGGCTGGAAAGATAATTAACGGTTTACCGGATGATCCCTCACTTGAAAAATACCGCGTTTATAAAATCAGGAAGGACTGGGACAAACTGCCGCCCGGAAATGAAAGGGATGCTCTCGAAAAAGATTATAAAGAATGGCCGATCGAAGATGGTGCTCCATATATCGATATTAATGAAGATGGCAAACCAACACCCGGAATAGATAAACCAAGGATTATTGGTGATGAAACTTTGTGGTATGTGGCTAATGATATGGATTCTGTAAGATCCAATTTTACATATGGAATGGCACCTATGGGACTTGAATTCCAGACTACCGTATTCGCTTTTAAGAATACTTCAGCCCTCAATGATGTTGTATTTAAAAAATACAGAATAATAAACAAGGGGAACAACATTCTGAAAGATATGTATCTGTCATATTGGTCCGATCCGGATATGGGAGATGCGGGCGACGATTATGTCGGATTTGATACTGTGAGCGATCTGGCTTATACATGGAATGGTGATAACAACGACGATTTTTATGGTACGCCGCCTCCTGCGGTAGGATATATATTAGTGCAGGGACCTAAAATTCAGGGCACTATATCGGATAGTGCTTTATATGATAACAGCTGGATCCGGGATTATAAAAATATCCCTGTAACGGCTTTTATAAATATTGTAAAATACGGACCGTGGAGAGATCCCCAGCAGGGTGTCCCGGGAGGATCAATTGAATTCTATAATTATATGCAGGGTAAATCATGGGACGGTACTCCTATAATAAACCCGGTTACCGGTGAGGTAGTAACAAAAATGGTTACCGGGGATCCTGTTTCCGGCACAGGATGGTATGAGGGAACAGGATGGCCGGGAGGCTCGGCACCTGGTGACAGACGTTTAATAATGTCATCAGGCAGTTTCACCATGAATCCGGGCGATACCCAGGAAGTGGTTATTGCAATTGCTATAACAAATGGAAGCAGCAATGTATTCAGTGTCCCTGCACTTAGGAATCTTGCTGAAAGGGTAAAGATTTTTTATAACAAAAATCTTGCTTTTAATCCGCCGCCGCCGCTTTCACCGGTTCTGAATTCAGTTCCGATGGATGGCAAAATTACGCTATGGTGGGGAAAGACCGATGAGAGTTATACCGCACCAGATTATCTTCTTCCTGATACATTAAAATATTATCTCAGCTATCCTGAATTGATCCTTAATTTTCCGGTTTACAGTAAGAACTATGAATTTGAAGGGTACAGAATCTGGCAGTTTTCCGACAAGGAGGGTAATGATGGAAGAATTATTGCTGTAACAGATAAAACTAATCTGGTGTTCGATATAAAGCATTTTCTTAATGATATTCCGGGAATAAATTATCCTGGACCAGTAATTCATGTTGATAATAAAGGCTTATACAGATATATGTTTATCGATAATGATAACGGTAAATCAATGAATAACGGAAGTCCGTACTATTTCGGAATAACTTCCTTTGCTTACTCTAAATTCAGCGATCCGCCTTTTATTGAAAGTGAGCCTTTTATAGTGGAAGCAATTCCGGGAAGACCTCCAATTGGTGATAATTATCCTTATCCGTCGCAAAGCAGCATATTTTTTGAACACACCGAAGGAATTGGTGATGGAACAGTCCACGCAAAAGTAATCGATCCAAATCTGCTTAACGGGCATAATTATCAAATTACATTCAGTCATCAAATTACACTAAATCGCTATTGTTATAATCTTATTGATGAAACCGAAGGCGATACACTAATAATGGACAATTACGACTATAAGATTGATTCCCTGCACCGGGATATAATTGATGGTTTTATACTCATTGTTGAAAATACCGGTTATCTTGAGTTAGGTGGTTATATATCAAAAGTAAGATACATCAGGGAAATTAAAGGTCCTGAAGGAACCGGAATAACTCCTGTAAATGTGTTCAGTACTTCATCAGTCCAAAACAGAAATTCAACAGGTGAGTGGACAATTATGAGTGTTAATGAAATTCAGCAGCTCTCCGATAATCTGCAGGATCTCGGTTACAAACTGAATATAGGAACAGATGATTATGAAATAAGATTTACTGCGCGAGGGAGTGAATATTATTCTGCGGGTTATCGCGCTTATTCATCGATTATTGGCTCTGATCCAAAGGGAAAAGGAAAAGTCCCCTTCGAAGTATGGAGAATTCCTTCCGACACCGGTAAGCAGCCTGAAAGACTGGTTATTAAAATATTTGATGCGAACCGGGATACAAGCTGGAGCCAGGACACGGTTACAGGGCAGTGGGAATCTTTTTATACTTTTGAACCAATAGGGGGATATCCGGATCCTTTCCCGTCGACTTCCACGTCTGCTATCGGTTCAAATTTGCCACTTTACTATAAACTTGGGAATCTTGTAATTAAAGGCGGTCAGCCTAAAACAGGTACAGTTATAAAAATGTCCACCTGGAAACCGTTATCATCACTTGATAAATTTACAGCAGTGATGACGGCACCAAAACTCAACAGCCCTGAATTGACAAAACAGAACATTAACAATATAAGCGCATTCCCCAATCCCTACTTCAGCACAAAATCATTGAGTGAGCAGTACCCCCCTTATATCAGGTTTACCAATCTCCCCGAAAAAATAACCATACGGATTTTCTCCTTGTCGGGTGTATTCATAAAAAAGATCGAGAAGGATTGGGATGGTCAATATGTGGACTGGGACCTCAGGAATAAGGATGGTCTGCAAGTGGCCAGCGGAGTTTATCTTGCTTACCTTGAAATACCGGGAGTTGCAACAAAAGTTATGAAAATCGCACTGGTTAAGTGAAATTTCGCAGTCATAAAATTCTGTCTAAAATCATTTAAAATTCTTAAAAATAGTGAATTATAATCGGTTTTAGACAGATAAATCCCTGATGTGAATGCAATTGCCCGCTTCTGATATTTACCCCACACATATAATTCATCAATCTTCCGGCTGCCGTCCACAATTTAGCGGACATATGCGGAGGGTAACCGGAAGGTAGTCGGAGAGTAGCCGGAAGGTAAAGTGGTCTGGACTCTACCGGATGCAATAAACCGGGACTCAGAAGTAAGTGTAAATTTAATGTTCTATGCTTATCCATTTTTCTTCCTTATTTTTGTATGATTTATTTTAGGGGGAGGGGTCAGGATTATAAATAACAATGAGAAATTTTTGCAGAATAAGCTGGAATATTACCTGTTTTTACTATTCAGCCTGTTTTTCAGACTTTTAGGTCTAAAAACGGCCAGAAGATTGTCGGGACTCCTTGCCGGGCTGTTTTATTATTTCATCCCCATCAGAAAAGAAACTGTTTTTGAGAATTTAACCAAAGCCTTTCCGGAAAAAGATAACGGTGAGATAAAACAAATTGCTTTTAACAACTATAAGAGCTTTTCCACTGCGTTAATTGAAATTTTGTTAATGCCTTATCTCAGCAGATTCGAAATTGAAAATATTCTTGATACACCGGAGGAGGGAAAACAATTGATCCTCAACAGCTATAAAAAAGAGAAGGGTGTAATACTGCTCTCTGCTCATTTCGGTAATTGGGAATATATTGCCGCATCTGTAAGTGCACAGATAAATGAACCGTTTTATGTGATCGTAAAATCACAGAGGAATCCTTATGTGAACAACTGGATGAACCGGGCAAGAACCACCTGGATAAATAAAATTGTACCGCTGGGTGTATCCGTGAGGGAAATATTCAAACAGCTTAAGGAAAAACATATCGTTGCAATGGTCGCAGATCAGCGCGGCCCGTCAGACGGAATAAGGGTAAATTTTCTGGGGAGACGTTCGTCGGTTTATCCTGGACCCGCTATGCTGGCGTTAAAAACCGGGGCCCCTGTACTATTCGGAATTGCGGTAAGGCAAAAAGATTATTCCTATAAAGTCTATCTTGAAGAAATAAGTATGGATAATCTGCCTGAGTCAGATGAAGATAAAATAATTGAAATAAGCCAGCGGCATACGGATATTCTTGAAAAATATATAAGGCAATATCCCGAACAATGGCTGTGGATGCATAAAAGATGGAAATACTGACAGAAAAAATACTGGTTATACAAACCGCCTTTCTTGGTGATGCTATTCTGACGCTTCCGATGATTCAGAAGCTTCATGAAATATATCCTTCCAACGAAATTGATGTTCTTGCCATTCCATCGACAATGGAGATATTTTCTGCTTCACCCTATATACATGAAGTACTTGTGCTGGATAAGAAAGGGAAAGAGAAATCAGTCCTTGCACTCTTCAAGTATGCAGCCCGGCTGGGGGAAAAATCTTATACCAGGATCATCTCTCCGCACAGATCGCTGCGCACATCGCTTATTGTTATGCAGTCAGGCGTAAAGGAAACTACCGGGTTTGATATTGCTTCATTCAAGCATGTGTATAAAAATATTGTAGCTTACAAAAGCCATCATCATGAGGTGCAGAGAAATCTGGATCTCATCGGGTTTAACTACAGCGGCGACTGCTGGAAAATACTTCCGGAGGTTAATATAGCCGAATCAGCAAGGGAAAAGGTAGAACAGTTTCTGGATGCGCATAAAATTGATTATCCGCTGATTGCAGTTGCTCCGGGGTCGGTGTGGAACACTAAAAAATACCCGGAAGAGTATTTTATTGAAATAATCAAATATCTTTCCGGTACCGGAAATCCCGTTGTACTGGTAGGCGGAAAGAGTGAAAATGAGCTTTGCGGTAATATAGCCGAAAAATTTCCGGGCACCGTGTATTCTGCGGCAGGGAAATTATCGGTTATAGAAACTATTTTTCTGATGAAAAAGTCGCTGCTTCTTATATCCAATGACAGTGCACCTGTGCACATGGGAATGTGTGCAGATATACCTGTTTTGGCTTTGTACTGTTCTACCGTTCCGGATTTTGGTTTTTATCCTTATAATTATAAGAGCAGTTATTTAAGCTACAGTGATTTAAAATGCAAGCCATGCGGTATCCATGGATACAAGGAATGCCCGCTCACTCATTTTGAGTGCGGAAAAAAGCTGGGTCCGCATGAGGTGATTTCAAAAATAAAGGAAATGATTAATGTCTGATGTACACAAGGCAGAGCTTATAAATGTGGACAAGGATTTTGATAAAGCAATAGAGCAGGCTGGTAAGTTATTCCTGGAGGGGAAAGTTTTTGTATACCCCACTGACACTTTATACGGATTCGGTGCCAATCCGTTTAATGATGATGCAGTCCGAATAATCGATCTTATTAAAAGCAGGGGAGACGGCAAGATGTATATCCTGCTTATAAATAATATTAAAAATCTCAGCAACTATGTAAATATACAGTCGGAGAAACACTGGGATTTTCTGATATCGGTGTGGCCTAATCCGGTTTCGGTAGTGCTGAAGCTGAATTCCCGGACCAGGAACATTTTAGGAATTGAGACCGCCGCATTCCGTATTCCAAATCATCGTTTCTGCCAGAGATTGCTTGATAAAATCCATATGCCGCTGATATCAACAAGTGTAAACAGGATAAACAGGGCACCGATGAGAGAGCTGAGTGAAATTGTGGATGAGTTCAGCAGCGATGTTCACGGAATATTTTATACAGAAAAGAAATCCTATTTTGAGGCATCAACTCTTATTGATCTTACGGGTGAAGAGCCTGTAATGCTGCGTGAGGGCAAAATAAAATTAAGTGATATTTTCGATATATTTGAAAAGAAATAAAAATTCCTGAGGTTCCGGAGAAATGAAAGATTTTTTTCAATCGCTTAAAATTAAAATTAAAAAGAATTTTGATGCAATTATTCTGCATGTCCCAAACAGCGGAACAAGTACTAAAAAATTTCATGTACGCACGGTTGCTGTTCTGTTTATACTGTATACAGCCATTGTTCTAACCGGAGGTTTTTATGCGGGGGTTATGTTAAAACCCGAAGATACTTCCACAATGTCGGAATCAGATATAAGCAGAATTAATTCACTTAATAAGCAGGTACTTGAACTGACAGCAGAAATTGAGGGGCTGAAAGAATCTAACAGAAAGTTGAGGAATGCAATTCTGCTGGCTGATTCTAATTCTTTCAGGGGAAATAAATCCTCAAGGGGTGGCGGTAAATTGCCAAAAGAAGGGAATATTTTATATATTTTTAATAAAATATTTGAAAATTTAAAGGAAATTCAGCAGGAAAGTTATTATTTTATAAAACCATCGGATGGTTTTATTAGCAGGAGTTTTAACGCCGAAAAAGGACATTTTGGAATTGATTTTGTTCTTAAAACAGGCAATGCAGTTTACTCGTCGGGAAACGGATATGTTGCATTTGCAGATTATACTTCTGAAGATGGTTTTATGCTGATTATTAATCATAGTGATGATTATGTAACTGTTTATAAACATTGTTCAGTTCTTTTAAAAAAACAGAGAGATTTTGTAATTCAGGGAGAACTTATTGCACTGAGCGGTAACACCGGGAACAGCTCCGGTCCGCATCTTCATTTTGAGATTTGGAAAAAAGGTATGCCCCTGGATCCTAAAGTTTTATTACTAAATTAATCAAGGAGTAAAAATTTGAAAATGAAAAGCACAGAAATTGGGAAAGATGAAGTAACCACTATTTCCGGTGGTGTAATAATTGAAGGAAAGCTTTCAAGTAACGGTAATGTTAGAATTGATGGGAAGGTGAACGGTGATATTAACGCTCAAGGCAGTGTAAATATTGGAGAAAACGGGGAAGTGACTGGAGAGATGAATGCTGATGTTATAAATATCGGAGGAAAGGTAACGGGTACGGTTAATGCAAAAGAGAAACTGGTGCTTGAGTCAAAATCTGTTCTTAAAGGTGACCTGGTGACCAAAATTCTCGTAATCGAAGCAGGTGCATATTTCGAAGGTAAAAGCAATATGAGCTCCGGAGGTGCTGGTTCTTCCAGTCCGGGTAAATTACCCTCTAATGAATAACAAAGAGCCTGACCTTACAAAGTATACAAAATATTATAAAGAGGTAGGTCCCTACCTGGGTATGGGGGTTCAGCTTGCAGCAACGGTTGTTTTAATGTTTTTCATCGGCAGGTGGATAGACGGGATGGCAGGAAGTGATCCTGCATTTATGCTTATTTTCTCAATTATTGGGATCGCGGCAGGACTGTATAATTTTATTAAAACAGTTTTATCGCTAAATAAATCAGGTGATGAAAAAAGGAAGTAAGTTTTTTGCGGCATTTCCGGGGATTGTCTTTTTGATGGTTTTAGCCGGATATGTGCTTTATGCGGCCGGGATCCTTTCATACCCTGCCTGGCTTACAGTGATAATAGGTTTTGCTTTAACTACCCTCAATTTTATTATTGGAATAATATCCTTCAGAATGGCTGTAAAAAGCAGCCAAATCCGGTTTTTAGCCATCGTTGCCGGGGGAATTATCATCCGTTTGGTGTTTATGCTCGGCATTATACTCATAATACTTCAGTTTTTGCAGATTTCGGTAGATGTATTTATATTTGTAATCTTTATATTTTATACATTATATCTAATAACCGAAATAATTTACTTTTATTTATTCAAAGGAAAAACGCACTGACGTATTATGTCTAACGCTGCTGCTGATACATTAAAAACAGTTAATGATACGCTCCATGCAGCCGGAAATGAAGACGGCAGCTGGATACTGCACCATATAACAGACGGCAGAACACTTGATTTTCAGCCCTTCGGTGAGATACATCTTCCTCAGCTTCCGGTTATTTTCGGTATTGATATAACACCGACGAAACACGTTGTGTACATG
>DJMM01000055.1 GCA_002435365.1 Ignavibacteriales bacterium UBA6490 | reverse complement strand
CGATAATACAGGCAGAATATTGCATATAATAATCCTGTGAATCCTGCCAATCCTGGTTCACCGGTCACTGAGTGTTCCCCACCAGGGGAACGTATCGAAGTGACCCTCCTGCGGCGGGCAGGCCGGAAGAAAGAAGATTCCTTTTTTATTCGGTTGCTTCGATACAACCCGACAGCTGCCGGGTCACTCAGCCACCGGGTTACTGTAAATCCAGCTAATAATGGTTCAGACGATAATCATTGAGCTAATTACTGAACTTATAATACCCCTTATCCAGAATCCTGTCATTTTTGAAAACTGCCCATTGCGGCATCGGGACAATAATTTTAGTCATCTGGTGAAGTTCCAGGGCACTGTTTGATATAAACAAATATACAGCCTTCGCATCATTATAAGGATTTGGCAGGCTCAGGAACAATCCATCATCCGCACCTGTATATAATTTGCCCTGCCATTCGAAATTGTTCTTTCCTACCTTCAGATCCAAGGAACCGGTTATTTGTTTTAAAAATTCATTATCCGCAGTGCTGCCAAGGATTATAAGGTCGCAGTTTTTCATATCCTCTGAAGATAGCTCGCCGTCTTTAATAACCGGTATAATATCTTCCGTAAATCTGTCGGCAATTGCAGTACTGAATCTTAATGCAAGCGAGTGGTTAGCTTCAATTTGTCCGGCCGTTCCGTAAACAATTTTAGCCGATTTCCAGTCGTCGAATATGTTTGCCCAGGTATAATACGATTTATANNTCAAAATTATATGTGAATGACTGTTCCTTTTCCGAAACCTCGATCAGCTTATAAAATTCGGTATTGGCACCGGTTATTTTAACTGCAGTCAGAAAGTGATACGGCTTGTTTTTCTGTGTTATGGTTATTTTAATTTTCTTTGCACCGTCCACGGTGATAATGCTGTAATCGAAATTAACATCCGGCAGGTCGTCTCTTTTTATCCACTGGTTAATGAATCCCCCCAGTTCTTTTCCGCTTACCGACTCTGCTGTTTTAATGAAATTATCAGTTGTCATTTCCTTCCCGCGGTAAGTATCGTGAACCTTATTCATCACTTTTGAAAACACCTCATTACCTAAATATAATCTCATCTGATGCAGCAGGAAAGTACCTTTTATACGCGGTACCTGGTAATTATTATAACCGGTATAAATTCTTTCGGCATCAACCGGCTTAATGCTGCCCTCTCTTTCAGTAATATAAAGATACCTGCAGTTCAGGTCAGCCATCCGGTCGCTGCTGTATTTAAGGATATCGCTTTCGGACACCGGAATATGTTTCAAAAAAGACCAGTAAGCAGCGGTCCCGCTTACAAACCAGTTTTCCGATTCCGATGCAGGGTACACAGTATTTATCCAGAGATCTCTTTCATTGAATTCATACCTGCTGATGATTTCGTCTGAATTTGCTTTCACATTCCGGTTATGTAAAAGCGCGATGCTATTTTTTGTGTCTCTTAATTCTTTTAGTTTTTGAGAAATAAAAACAGGACTAACTATCGAATAACCCAGCGACAGGTGCGGAGTGGCTCCCGGCAGGTCTGCAATCCGGAAATTCTCTCCCACAAATTTTTCCCTAAGCGTAACCTTCCCAAAATGAGCAAGGAACACCAGGTTTTCTGCCATATCCGAAGTAGTAATTTTTCCGTCACACGCATGGGGACGATTAATCGGAGACGTTGCAATCAGATTTACCCCGGCAATGGAGTTCATCTTTCCTTTGAATTCTTTGTAAAAATCATTGAACGCCAGGTCACGGTTCCATGGGGCAAACACAAGGTCATATGGTGCATTATCGGGATTTGAGATATATTCTTTTCTTACCTCCGGATCTTTATTGTTATTATTGCACCAGTAGTAATCCTTTGTATCGCCGAAGAATTCATTCTTTGAACTGCGCCACAATTTATATTTATAGGTCCCGAGCGTAAGAACAGCAATTTCATTGTTCTTGGTATCACCGATAAGCCAGTCGTTGGTATACATTCCGTTGTTATTTGTGGTAAGTATTTTAACAACATCATCAACGCTTTCAGCATACTGGGCAGCTTTTCTGATCCTGTTGGATTGCGGCGATCCTTCAGAATTAAACGGTGTTTGTCCAACAGTAGTTTCACCGATCATAATTCCGGAATCATTAATATAAAAATCTGCGCCTGAATGAATTCCGCCTGGGTAGGTTTCATAAACCAGCCGGTGACCTTCCGTGGGCACAACATCGCATATAACATTCCAATGAACCCCGGAATATCCATTCCACATAAAAAGCTGACCGAACAGAATTCTGCCGTCAGTTGTAGAAGTATTATTTGCAAGGAAGGAAGAACATTTATGCAGTCGGTTGGGTATATTAAGTTCATCTTCGCTTTTAAGGAAACTATGACCCGATAATGCATTGGGTGTATTGTAAACCGCATCTTTGGAATAGTCAATATCGATGTAGGAATTCATTGCCACAACATCGATCAGGTCATATTTCCTTTTGAATATGGTTGCGCCTGCTTTATTGGCGCCGTCGGCTATTCCTTTCATCTCGGTAACATATTCTTCATCATACTTATTAAGCATGAATGCTTCTGCTACATACCTTAATTCATTCCAGGCTTTCTCGGGCTCGTTCTTATCTTTTCCATAACCCAGTTTCATTATATATTCGCCCATTTCATCCGCGACAAGGTATCCGTACTGGTATCCTCTTTCATACGGCGCTCCTTCAATATGAACAAATATCCATCCTTTATCGTCGTACCTGAATCCGTTATTGAACCATTTAACATTTTCATAAGGAATATATTCGGTAATATCCTCTACCTTCTGCAGTTCGATATTATCAAACCATACTTTGCCTTTCGCTTTTCCGTTATAGCCGAAAGAAAGTTTAACTCTGTCGGTTTTAGTAGAAGCTATAAAATAAACTTCCACATTGGTCCATTTTTTGGTATCACCGACTGAAGGGGAATGGTTTGTAAAAGGCATTGATTCCATGCTGATGCATGCGGCAACAGGAGTAGGGTAGCGGTCGATAGGATTTGTTAGTGCGTTTTCTGTCCGGATCCATGCACTGAGCTTGTATAAGTGGCCAATTTTTAGCTGAACAGGGTCAGACAGGATTTCCGCTGAGTTCCAGTCATCATGAATTATTTTAATTGACCGGCTGCCTGAGTGCGGTTCAAAGTTATCGAGCTCAGCATTTGATGGTATCTGCCAATCGGCAGGCGTAATTGTACCTGTCTCAAAGCTGGAATTCCTGATTTCAATTTTATTTTGTGCCTGGGAATTTGTTAGAGTAATTATCAGAAAAATTACAATAATAGAATGAAAACGCATAAATAAATCCTTTTAATGAATTATAAACGAGCTGCTGATATGAAGTTCGGTTTCTGCCCAAACAAATATATTTGCCTAAAAAACATAAGCAATGTATCTTAGAAAAACAATGAAATGAAGCGTCGGATGTTATATGCGGGCAGGGATTATTTCAGTCCGTATTTTTTTATATGTCTGTACGCCAGGTAACCTGCTGCGCTAAGCTGCGCCAATCCCAGTATGTACTTAACAGTATTAAAAGCAGAATTTTCCATGTAAAACTGTTGATAATTTGAAAGCAGGTGAGGTTCAGTCCGGGAAATAAAATACCGATTTAGCATAGGTGAAGATGACAGATATGAGGAGAATAATTTTATGTTTCCGGGTGTAATCAGGGATTCGTTAATTAAATCCCATTGGGGCATAAATTCAAATTCTTCGATAGAGGGATTTGACCTGTTTTGCAGATCATAGAGACTTATCCTTACTGTATCTTTGGAATGTTCCTGGGCGAAAACATTTCCTGATAGAACAGGAATAAGGAAAAGGAGAATCAATGGTTTTTTAAATTCAAAAAACCGGTTACACATAATTTATCTAATACATATTTCTGTGTCTGTAATTAAATGTGAAAATAGAAAACAGGATAAATAAAAGTCCCGGTGAAGATAAAATCAGAGTGTCCAATTCTTTTGGAAAATCCCCATAAAAGATATAGTGCGTGATGTATAAACCGATAAGACTGGTGAGTGTTATAAGTCCCCCTATTCCTTCAAACCACCAGCCAAACAGCATCCCGATTACTACTCCTACCGGAAAAAAGGCATACAGCAGTCCCTCTTCCCTTGTTGAGACTGAAGTTCCGGCATCTGTTTCAAGGGAAAGATAGATGATTGCTGCAATGCTGATCAGACTAAGGATTCTGATGATCCATCTAAAAATTTTAACAATGATGCTCATATGAATGCTTTAAAATTTTCTGACAGATAATATATGCTTTAATAACTAATTATGTAATGGAAAATTTTATGTAATTACCTTGTATGTCTGTTCCGAATGTTTAAGTACTTGTTTGTATATTACAAAAATCGTAAATTAATTCATTCAGGTTGATAGAATTTTTTCCTAAAGAGACATGAAAACCTGCATCTTTATCGCATTATATATTCTTTTCAGCATTACAGGCTTAACACAATCTTATCGGGATATCGGATTTGGTGAAAAACCTTACAGATCCCTGGGAAGAACTTCTCATTTTTTACCCAGCTCAATTAATAATCATTTTAATAAATTAGTAGATACATCTTTCTACAGACCACAATATGCATTTGCTGACGATTCCACCAGGATATTTACTTTCGATTATGATAGTTCCGGCCAGCTACTGAGCTCGGTTGAGGTAGTTTATTATAAAAATGCAATCGATCATATAAACAAGTACTCTTTTACTTATGATGCCGTTGGGAATCAACTTACCGAACTGTATGAATTATTTCGTCAAAACAAGTGGAATATTATTCACAGGTCAACATGCACCTATGACCCTCATAATAATTTATTGATGAGGTTGTGGGAGCTTTATCCTGATGGTTCATGGATGACGGTCGGGAAATCTATTTATACCTATGATGACAGCAGCAGGATCCTTCTGAGTTTAGGACTAATATGGGAAGCCGGGGAATGGAAAAACACCTCCAGATATAGCTACCTATACCAGGGAAACACCCAGACTGAGCTATTCGAGGATTGGAAAAATGACAGCATATGGGTAAACATATCCAGGGGTTTAACTACATTTAATGAAGACGGAAAAGAGTTGAGCACCTTTCATGAGCGGTGGAGGGATAGTCTATGGTTAAATGATTATAAGAAGGGATATCAGTATGATGATTTCAACAGACTGACTGAAGTACTTCTCGAGGTATGGTTTGACACCATATGGTATTCCTATCAGAGGGAGCTTTATAGTTACGACGTTAATGGGAATATTATATCTGTACTTTGGGAAAAACCGGATGTCACCGGATGGCGGAATTACTGGAATGATCTTTATACTTATGATGCAAACGGAAATGCTGTACATGCCAGTGGATACCATTCAGACGGCGGACCGTGGGTACCGACCCGAGGACTACTTACCGTTTATTATAATATGATGAATGATTATACGGAATTTGAGTGCCAATGGGTTGAGGTAGAATATCAGTTGTTTACCATTAAAAAATATGTTCCTGATGAGCTTACATATAAACTTGTGAACAATTATCCTAATCCCTTTAACAATTATACTGTAATAAAATACTCCATTCCTGTTCAGAGCAGAGTAAACCTGTCAGTTTATAATATACTCGGACAGCAGGTTAAACAAATTAGAAATGAAATGCAGCCTGGCGGCAGTTATGAAATTAAATTTAACGCAGATGATTTGCCGAGCGGTATTTATTTTTATACCCTGATCTCCGAATCTGCCGATGGCAAACAGAAATTCCGGTCATCACAGAAAATGGTACTGCTTAAATAAAAATATCAGGTTATGAGTAACCTTCACCGCTGTTTACAGCTGTGACGATAAATTTGAACATCAGGTTTTTGTATCTTATAAATAAAAAAAGATACTTTTCCTTTATAAATTCGCAGCTTTTGTTTAATTATTTTGGTGCCCGAAGGGGGACTCGAACCCCCACCCAAGTACATGGACTAGACCCTGAACCTAGCGCGTCTACCAATTCCGCCATCCGGGCAACTAAAATTCGGAATGCAAATTTAAGAACTATTTANNAATGACCATTGAATGACAATCAAATGACAATTCTCACCATCCCGTATCACCCCGGTTATCCTCTCTTCTTATCCTCGGAGTGCCCCCATGTATGTCGCATAATGCCGGAATATTTTTTGGATTAATAATATCTGTTACCTTCACAGGACAATTTTCACCAGCCAGCCTGGTATCACCCAGATCCATAGTTTCCTTGCAGAATTCCATTGTGGTTATATCCGAAGGAAGTTCAAAATATTCAAGCGGCAGATTCTGTTCCTTATAAACTATTTCCATAAATCTGGCCCAGATCGGTAATGCGGCTTTTGCACCTTGTCCGTACCAGTTTGTAAATTTAACCCTGTGATCGTCGAAACCAACCCAAACACCTGCTGCAAGCTGCGGCGTGAAACCGATAAACCATGCATCTGAGAAATTCTGTGTGGTACCTGTTTTGCCGGCAGCAGGACGATGGAAATATCTTCGTACACCTGCTCCGGTTCCGTAATTAACAACATCCTGCATCATATCTGTTAGAATGGCTGCACTCTGAGGAGATATTGCCTCCCGGTATTCCGGTACAAACTGGTCAATCAGTATTCCGTTTCTATCCTCAATTTTCAGAACTGCAATTGGATCGACATGTACACCGCGGTTTGCGATTGTACCGAATGCCGATGTTATCTCCAGCGGTGTAACTTCCGAAGTACCAAGCGCAATAGATGGGTATGGGGAAATGGTGCTGTTTATTCCAAGACTCTTTGAAATCCTTGCAACCTGTGAAGGGGGAGCAATATTGCTTGTTGTCATCCGGCCCGCAATAACATTTACGGAAAATGCCAGCGCCTCCCTTAATGTCATATAGCCGCTGTATTCAAAATTTGCGTTATCTGGCTCCCAGCCGTTATAATTGAACTTCTGATTTAATAATGTGTACGCAGGATAGTAGCCGTTCTCGATGGCTGTTAAATAAATTAAGGGCTTGAACGCTGAACCCGGCTGACGTCTTATCCCGGTAACATGATTTAAACCGCGCCCGAATTCCTGATTTTCGCCACCTACCAGAGCTTTAATCTGTCCGTTTGAAGGATCAATTGCTACAAACCCAACCTGGATAGTCGATTCAACTCTCTTAACATTCTCGATAAACTGTTCATCATATTTGAGCTTGTTGTAAATATCTGCTCTTTCCTCAGTTGTTTCTGCGGCTTTATATTCTTCCGAATTTCGGATAGCCCTGTCGATAAAATTTGACAGCAGGCTTCTGTTTTTGTTCCAGTTCCAGTTCTTATCAAAAAGCTGCTGATAGTCCTTCAGATGTTCAGCCGCAGCCTTATTTGCCGCAAGCTGCATCTTGTAATCGATTGTTGTATAGATGTTCAGTCCATCCCTGTATAAATCATATCCGTATTTTTCGGCGATTGATTCAAGATATTTTCTTACATACTCCATAAAATGCGGGGCTATGGATTTACTGCCGCTTATTTTTTCGGATGCCAGAACGATGGGCTGGTTTTTAAGCTTTTCATATTCGTATTCCGAGAGCAGGTCGGTATTTACCATATTACGCAGCACAACATTTCGCCGACGGAAAGCATTTTCTTTATTTTTTATGGGGTCATAATATTCAGGCGATTTTAGAAGCGCTATAAATAAAGCCGCTTCAGGAAGCGACAGGTTTGCAGCCTTCTTATTAAAATAAATATGGGATGCAGATTCAATTCCGTAAGCGCTTCTGCCGAAATATGATACATTGAAGTACAGCTCAAGTATCTCTCTTTTTGTAAAATTCTTCTCAATCTGGATTGCAGTTATCCATTCCCTTATTTTTCTTATCACTGTTTCGAACGCATTCTCATTCCTGCCTTTGAGTCTGTAAAGATTTTTTGCAAGCTGCTGGGTTATGGTGCTTGCCCCTTCGCGCGAGAAGGTAAAAATATTTTTTACCATCGCAGTGAAGAACCTTGTCATATCCACGCCCCAGTGATCATAAAATCTCCGGTCCTCTGTGGCGATAAGAGCATTAACTACAAAAGGCGGAAGGCTATCAATGTTGGTCTCAATTCTGTTTTCAATGAAATACTGACCGAGCAGTTCACCATCTATAGAATATACCTTGCTGGCGAGCTGGGGTTTCGGATTTTCAAGCTCTTCCAGAGATGGGAGTCCTGCGATTATATAAATTGCAAAAGCGATAAAAAGTACAGCCAGACTGCCGGTAACTATTTTCCAGTTTTTCCGGAACCAGCCGCCGCCTTTTTTTCTTGTTTTTTTCTTCATATCCTTGAAATAATCATCGTATTCCGAATCACTTAATTTTTTTCCCATAATCACTTCCAGTCAATTACTTTGAACTCATGATCCCTGTATTCACCATAACATGCGTCTTCAAGCCAGGAACCGAGATTTATATAATATCCGTCTTTATACTGAAGGTAACATTTTTTGTGGAGATGCCCAAAGAGCACAAAGTCATATCCTTCATCAATTTTTTTCTTTGCAGCATTATACAGGCCGTCTGTTTCTCCGGTTTCCCGGCCGGAGGTATAAATTCTGCTTTTTTTGCTGGTGGAACTTGCTATTTTAACTCCCAGGTCAGGATGTATAAGGGCATACATTTTCTGAATAAACCTGTTCCGCAGAATTTTCTTCAGAATATTGTAACCGGTATCGTTGTCAACCATACCGTCGCCGTGTCCCATAAAAAACTTTTTGCCGTGCAGTGTCCTGGAGACAGGTTCTTCATACATTTTTATCCCGAGCTCGTCCTTAAAAAAGCTGTTGTGAAAAAAGTCGTGGTTGCCTATAAAATAATGGACTATCACTCCTTTTTCTGTAAGTTCTTTAAGCGCTGCAAGCGTTCTGTAAAATCCTTTCTGGTATACACGTTTATATTCAAACCAGTAGTCGAACAGATCGCCGAGAATAAAAAGCTCGTCGCCTTTCTGCGGAACTGATGCCAGGAAATTTACAAGCAGCTTCTCTTTTTTCTCTTCAAAAGATTTATCCTGCAGACCAAGATGAATATCGGAAATAAAATAATAGGTATTATTCACAAAGTGCTTTCATGTTTTATACGGAAAGATATGGTATTTCATTTAAAATCTCTCTCCTCATAAACAGCAAGAAGCCTGTTTTTCGGATCAGCAATAATTTTTTCAGGTAAATTTCCTGAAGGTATTTCAAAACGGTTATCCCGGGCATCGATATTAAGTATCCTTGTTTCTGCAGTATCTGCTCCCACTATTTCAATTTCAAGTGGGAATTGATACGCATTATACCCATCCTGCATCTGTCTTGTTTCAATCACAATCTTTTTTGAAGCATCATCATATTTCCAGCTGTAAAAAAGCTTTATACACCCTTCTCCCTCATAAACCCATTGATTAAAAAATCCGGAGAAATCCCTTCCCGATATTTCTTCTGCGACTTTCCTGAAATCTTCTGTGGATGCCGTTCTGTACTTAAACCGGTCATAATAAGTTCTGAGTATATTAAAAAAGAGGGAATCCCCGGTTTCCCACCTGAGCATATGCAGCACCCATGAGCCCTTTTGATAAATTGTGCTGCTGAAAAGATCAGAGCCCGGGTCATATAATTTTCCCTTAAAATCATCATCAAAATTTTTCATCATTTCGGATATCAAAGCGTCCTCGCCGTAGAGGTGCTCAGTATACAGTGCTTCTGAATAAGTTGCGAAGCCCTCATTCAGCCAGATATCCTTCCAGGTGGCAGGACCCACTGAATTTCCCCACCAGGCGTGAGCAAGTTCATGGGCATAAATATCCGTAAAAAACCTTTTGCCGCTTACAAAGTTTGAACCGATACCTGTAATTGTCTGGTTTTCCATTGCCCCCATCTGCCATAAAAACTCCGCCACACCGTATTTTTCTTTTATGAAAGGATATTCACCGAATTTTTCGGAGAAGAACTTAATCATTTCCGGATGACCACGGAAGTCGGTCCTTGCCTCTTCAATGTGCTGGGGAAAAGCGTAATACTCAACTGCCATTGTATCCGTTCCGTCCACAGAAATATATTTTTCGGAGAAATTCTCATATTCGGAAGAATAAACCGAAATAAGATATGTTGAAATGGGGTAAACAGTTTCCCATCTGAATGTGCGTCTTCCATTATGATAGGAGAGGGAAGTAAGCTTTCCGTTGGACAACGATGTGCAGGAAGAATCGTTTGAAATATTTATTTTAAGCAGTGCTTTGTCTGACGGAATATCGTTGCAGGGAAACCATGTGGATGCGAATGTAGGTTCACTTATATTATAGACAACAGATCTTCCGTTTATCCTGCCAAAAACAAATGCAGAGAGACCAGCGCGTATTGGTCTTCCCGCATATCTGATCCTCACTGTGAACGTGTCACCTTTGCTTATAACAGCAGGGATAGTAAATCTTGTTTTTGAATTGGTGTATGATGTTTTCTCACTGTTGAGCCAGACGCCTTCTATGCTGAAATTATCATAAAAATTCAGATCTATCTGACTTATATTTTCCGAAATAGCAGTTCCTTTTAACTGCACATCGCCTTTAATCAGTTTATCTCCCGGGTAAAGATCGATATTCATATCGTATTCAAGAATATCAATTTTATATTGATTATCTGAAATATAATTTGGCTGGGTATGGACAGACAAATAATGCAGCCCTTTGAAGGGAAGGCCGAACAAGAATCCGACAACAAAAAACATTGTTGTTAAAGCTGAGATTAGAATGATTTTCCTCCTGCTGAATTTCATATTCATTATTTCTGTATAAATTTTGCGGCAGCCATTGGGATCGTGAAACAACATGAATTTATGTGTCCCAAAATCATACATTATCTATGTCTGCTTGTGCACCTGATCCCGGTCTGATCCGATTCTGATCTGATTCTAACCTGGTTCTATCCTTATCAAAATGAGATTAGATATGGATCAGATCGGCATCAGATTCAGACCGGAAACACGTTACCAGGTATACCGGAACAATAATATTTGAATAATTAACAGTAAAATAACAATTTCTGTAATTGCCAATCAAACCACAATTGTATATATTTCTGAAATCATACTGTTAAAACAGGGTATATACCTGGTTTTAAGATAAAATTTAAGGGATTATTAGGGCAGGCAGGGGGAGTGTTGGCGCTTTTAAACTGGGAGAAAAAAAATATTATTTTAGTCCGTTTTGAATGAACGGATTAAAATTACTTTAAAAACCGGAGAAAAATATGGCCTTAACCGGAGCATCGATTTTAAGAGAAACTGTTACGATGATTCTTGCAGGCGGACAGGGCGAGAGACTTCACCCTCTTACAATTCACAGAAGCAAGCCTTCCGTTCCATTCGGAGGAAAATACAGAATTATCGATTTTGCTCTTTCTAATTGTCTTAACTCAGGATTGAGAAGAATTTATGTGCTGGTTCAATATAAATCAGATTCACTGAACCAGCATCTGTTTGAAGCATGGAGCATTTTCAATCCCGAGCTGGGGGAATATATATACTCGATACCGCCCCAGCGGAAGCAGAACAACGATTGGTATCTCGGAACATCAAATGCTATTTACCAGAACCTTAATCTTTTTTCACCCGAGAAGCGGGTAAAGTGGGTGCTGATTTTAAGCGGTGATCATATATATAAAATGGATTATCTTAAAATGCTGCAGTCGCATATTGATAATAAATCTGATCTTACGATGGCGTGCATNNCCGGGATTTTCATTTGTGAATATGGGAATCTATGTATTCAATTCCACAACTCTGCGTGACGTGCTTCTGGAGATGGATTCCAAGAATATTCGCAGCAATGATTTCGGCAAGGATGTGCTTCCATATATGATAAAGAATAAAATGAATGTACTTGCTTATAAATTTCACGATGAGAACAGGAAGGAAAAATCATACTGGAAGGATATCGGTACCATCGAAAGCTATTTTGAAGCGAGCATGGACCTGATAAGCATTACCCCTGAATTTAATTTTTATGATGCCGATTGGCCTATGAGAACTTACCAGGGACAATTTCCTCCCGCAAAAACCGTGTCCCATGAAGGAGAACGGGTCGGCAGAACTTTAAACTCTCTGGTATGCGACGGCTCAATTGTTTCGGGGGGACTGGTGGAACGCTCGCTCCTCGGATCAAATGTAAGAGTTAACAGCTATGCCTACATAACCGACTCAATAATATTCAACAATTGTAATATAGGCCGGCATGCAAGAATACGCAGGGCGATTATCGATAAAAATGTTACTGTACCTGAACGTTATGAAATTGGCTTTGATCTGGAAGGGGATAAAAAGAAATTTACCGTGACAGAAAGCGGTATCGTGGTAATAGCTAAGAATCAGGTGCTGAAGTAAAATTGTGGAAATCAGAAAGTGGTTATTCGATAGTCATTCGTGGTCATTC
>DJMM01000059.1:224-3117 GCA_002435365.1 Ignavibacteriales bacterium UBA6490 | reverse complement strand
ATTTAAATGTCTTTTTACTTCATTAAGAAAATCTTTTCCAACAACGTACTCCTGATTTTCGTCATAAATTGCACTGAATCTGCTCCAATATTTTTCTTCCAATTCATCTGCCACTATTTGTGTATCCTTTTGGAAATTTATTAACGTGTAAATATTTCATCAAACCTGCCTCCTGATGCAAATATAAAAGATTGTATACCCCGCATCAAGTTTTGCTGTATTGATGAAGGATCATTACTGCAGTAGTGAATATGTAAATGAAAGTCAGCAGCATGATGATATATAATGCCTGCATTATGGAGTTCAGGATTAAATCCGGCGGAGTTAAGAGAAAAATCAGGTTATAGTTGGATAAAAGATAAATTTGATTATTTTGTTAAATTATAAAATGAGAATCTTATAAAAATTGATGATGACACAAAGTACCTTGCAAATAAGGTTATGCAGCATATGATGAAATTCCCGCAAGGCTGATTCAGAAACATCTACTTTTTCTACAATAAACTTTTAAGTCTATGTTAAAACTAAAACTTCACTGGCAGATTTTAATTGCACTGATTATTGCAGTTATTTATGGTTTATCATTTCCGGATCAGGCGGAATATGTAACCTGGATGGGTGATCTTTTTTTAAGGGCCCTTAAAATGCTTATTGTACCTTTAATTGTTACCTCTATTATTGCCGGTGTTACCAATATGGGTGATGCGCAAAATCTTGGCAGACTGGGTTTGAAAACAATTACATATTATGTGTCGACCAGTGTACTCGCAATAATAACTGGACTTTTCTTCGTGAACCTGATACAACCTGGTGTAGGTGCTGATCTTGGTTTAAGAAAAGAAATTCCTGAACTGGCTGCCGCTCCCGGCAATATCGGTGATCTGGTAATGAGAATGGTTCCAACGAATATATTTGATGCATTCTCTTCTGCGGATATGCTGGCCATAATATTCTTTTCTATTCTATTCGGTTTTTTTATTACACGGGTCAATCAAGAGCCTAAAGAATTCCTGACCAATTTTTTCAACGCAGGTTTTGAAGTAATGATGAAAATAGCCCATTTTGTAATAATGTTTACCCCGCTGGGTATTCTTGGAATTGTCGTGGGTGTAATGGCTGAACAGAGAAATAACCTTGCAGAAGTTCTTGGCAGTATGGGAGTTTACTTTGCAACAGTTCTGGTCGGGCTTGTTGTTCATGCAACTATTACCTTGCCTCTTATTATAAGAGTAATAGGAAAGGTTAATCCGGTAAAGCATTTTAAGGCTTTGACCACGCCTTTATTAACCGCATTCTCTACCCGTTCTTCTTCTGCTACTCTTCCATTGACAATTGATGCAGTTGAAAATAATGCAGGTGTTTCAAACAAAATATCCAGTTTTGTTTTACCGCTGGGAGCGACCATTAACATGGATGGAACTGCCTTATATGAGTGTGTTGCTGCTATGTTTATTGCACAGGCATATGGGATTGAAATGAGTATTCTTTCTCAGGCTATAATTGTGTTTACGGCTCTGCTTGCATCTATTGGTGCAGCCGGTATTCCGATGGCCGGACTTGTTATGATTTCTGTTATTCTAACAGCAGTGGGCTTACCTCTTGAAGGAGTTGGTCTGATCCTGGCTGTGGACCCCTTCCTTGATATGTGCAGGACTTCTGTTAATGTATGGAGTGATTCCTGCGGTACGGTTATTATTGCAAGAACAGAGGGTGAAACTCTTAGTGTCTGAACATTTTTTTATTTAATCTTATTTGGCTGTAAAAGATAGAGACCGTCATTTTTTGGTCATCAAATTTTTTCAATAATTCGGAGATTTCCTTGGAGGGTGAAGTTCAACCACCCTTATTAAACTGACCATATGCCAGTGCCTGATGATGGATATACTAACTTATGCATGGGTATCATTTTGAAGAGCATTTCAAACAGATCCCCGGGTTCTCCGGATAATTCCGGAGTACCGGGAATGCCATTCTTAACGAATAGCTGATTTAACTTTTAACTTTAATCCTTCGGAAGCTTTTTCTCCCGCGGTTCCTGAAACTTTTTCCAAATCCGAAAGTCCTCTTTCTTCCGTCAAACTTGTTTTGCACGGCAGGATTCTCACCTTCTTTAATATCAAGTAATTTAAATGGATGATCGTTTATTACTGAAATAGACTGCTTTATCATCCTGTTGATTGCAGTAAGGTAAGTAAGTTCTTCGGGATCACAGAACGAAAGTGCTGTCCCCGTCAGACCAGCTCTTGCAGTTCGGCCAATACGGTGAATGTAAGCCTCAGCGAATTCAGGAATATCGTAATTAAATACATGGGACAATTTTTCAATATCGATTCCCCGGGCTGCAATGTCTGTAGCAACAAGAACTTTTGTCCTGTTAAATTTAAAATTATTCAGTGCCCGCTGCCTTGCCTGCTGTGATTTATTTCCGTGAATTGAATCCGCCTGGATTTTGGCATCATTTAAAACTCTGGTTATAACATCAGCACCGCGTTTTGTTCTTGTAAATATAAGTGCGGACTCAATGTTTTCATTTTTCAGAATGTGAAGAAGCAGTTTCTTTTTATCAGATTTAGTTACAAAGTAAACAGCCTGCTTTACAGCTTCGACTGTTTTTTGTTCAGGTGAAACCTCAATCTTAACCGGGTTTGTTAAAATTGAATTTGCCAGCCTGGTGATTTCCGAAGGCATAGTTGCAGAGAATAACAAAGTCTGTCTTTCTGCCGGCAGCTTTTCAATTATCTTTTTAACATCGTTTATAAATCCCATATCCAGCATGCGGTCAGCTTCATCGAGCACAAATAATTTTATGGTGTTAAGATTTACAAATCTCTGGTTCATCAGGTCTAAAAGTCTTCCCGGTGTAGCAATCAGAATATCTACTCCTTCTTTCAGT
>DJMM01000059.1:0-178 GCA_002435365.1 Ignavibacteriales bacterium UBA6490 | reverse complement strand
TAACGGCTGAATAAGATTCAGTTTATCGAATGACATATAACTTTCTGTTTAATTTGCCGTAAACAACTATTTCCCGGTCTAATCAGAACAGAAATGTTTTTACCGCGGGTTAAAAAATAAGGATTTGTAAAACGGTGCGATCAAGATATGCATGAATGAAGGCATATTTTAAAAATCA
>DJMM01000073.1 GCA_002435365.1 Ignavibacteriales bacterium UBA6490 | reverse complement strand
ATGGCATGCCAGTGCAAGTTCACATCCTCCTCCCAGAGCGAATCCGTTAACAGCAGCAATTACAGGTTTGGCTGAATTTTCGATATACCTGAAAACCTGCTGACCAAACTCGGAAAATTTTTTCCCTTCCTGCGCATCCAGCTTGTTTATTTCCTTAATATCTGCTCCTGCAGCGAATGCTTTTTCCCCGCTTCCTGTAATTATAACAGACTTAATATCCCTGTTGCTGCTTAAATCAATAAATGCGGAATAAATCTCTTTAAGAGTTTCAATATTGAGGGCATTCAGTTTATCAGTACGGTTTAATGTTAATGTCGCAATATTATTTTCATTAGCAACGAGTATGTTTTTATAATCCATTTTAAACTCCTAATAGCTTATATAAAGAGGAAGTCTTACTTTAATATCCATTGAAATAAACTGATTATTCTGAAAATAATTATATGATGCCAGTATTTCCATCAGGAACATCGATATGCCAATACCTGCACTGCCGCCGATTTTGGAAATATTTTCGGTATAATTACTTAAACCCGATCCGATTTTAAACTGGTGCAGCTTTGAATAATAGTTAAATCCTGCTGAGATCTCCAGGTAGGGAATAAACAAAACGACATTTTCAAGCATAGGAGCGAAATAATACCGTCCCCCGATATTAATCGGCACTGAAGTAGTTGACAAATTAGAGTACTGTGTTGATTCATACAGCTCGTTGGAGCCCGGGTACTGTTCAAATCCAATTTTGGCGAACAGGAATATAGGAAGATATGAATTATCGGTATATGCAAGTTCGACATCGAATCCGTAACCTACTCTCGCCGATCTGGAAAATTCGCTCACCGGAACCCGGGGACCCACACCAAAAGCTGCAAAAATTCCCCTGGCTTTATCTGCCGGCAGGTTACCACCTAAGAGAACCGGTGCTGCAATAATTATAAGGATAATAATAGATCTTTTCATTCATCCGTTTTTAATTATATTAAAATAACCAATTAAAGTATATCATTCCATAAAGTCTGTAATATATTATTGTTCCTGCAATAATGTGCCGCCCTTTTTCCCTTTGCGTAAGATCAGGAATATCAGCAGCATAATACTTACAGAAATCAGGAAACCAGGTACCATATAGCCAGTTAATACTTTATTAACCTCAAGAAATCCTTCCCAGGTATTGTAAGTTGACGCAAAAAGGGATTTAACAAGTGTCTCTGAGGCAGATCCGAATAGCAGCAGCGGAATCCACAGCAGCAGGAAATTAAAGCATACGAACCAGTATATATTTCTGAATTTATTAATGATAACCAGATTTATTAAAGCAATAATCGGAAGGCATATTATCGAAAGATAATCCGTTTCGTTTATTACTGATGACATAAATTCAAACAGAAACAGAAATACAAACACCAGGAATACCATGTAATTATTAAGCTTGATTTTCTCCTTCAGATAGAGAATAAAAAAATAGAAAAGTATAAGTTGTGGAGCATTCCACACCAGATAAATGGGCAGGTCAAAAAGTGAGGACAGTCCAAATTCATAAAAATATTCAGGATCACCGATGTCGACATAATTGACAAGATACAGCACTAAAGTAATTAAAAACGGTAATAATATTAATGAAACCGGGTACGGATAATTTTTCCTGTAATCAGCGGAGACAAACTCCTTTCTGATCATTTCCAGGTCCAGCCTGCCTGAAATAAATAAAAAAGGAATAACAAGTGATAAATGAAACCTGAATCCCAGAAGCGTGAAAAAAGCGGGTAGTTCAAATATCTTAAGTAAAATTCCTGCAGCATTAACGATAAATACCGTTATTACTACAGGAATAATCTCCTTGCTTTTCAAAACTATTCCTCAATCTCCATTTTTTTCAGTTCGGTGCCAACTCCGAATTTATATACAAGACGTCCCCCATGATCACCGGTCTCGAAAACAAGATAGGCTCCGATAAATGCCAGTACAACTATTATATATTTCAGGTAACCTTTGTATTTATGCTTCAGCACCAGAAATGTTCTTAGAAGCAGCAAAGCTGTAAAATACACTAAAGTTATCGTAGCATATTCCTCATGTTCATTAATACTACCAAACGGAATAATTGCTCCTTTTTCCTCCAAGATACTGGCTGCATCAGCAGCCTGGTTACCCGTAATAACTGCAGCAGTAGCAGCTAGAACACCAAATAATAAAATCAGGTGGGCAGCCTTTTCGAGATAATCTTTCTTTAAAAGCAGAGCCAGAAGCTCCACAAACGGATAAGCAAAAAGAAAGGCTATGGCAAAATGGATTACACGGGGATGATTTTCAGCGAGAAATTCCATAATTACTCCTTAGTTTTTCAATATAGTAACGGATAATCTTATGAAGTGACAATCTATCCGCATAACACAGATCCGCCGTTTATATTCAGTATTTCTCCATTTATATGTCTGGCAGCCTCTGATGCCAGAAAGAAGACCGGACCGGCGATATCCTCAGCGGTTGCTATTCTCTGCAGGGGAATTTCAGATAACACCTTTTCAAGGTATTTTTTGTCAGCCAGGGTGGGATTACTCATCTCAGTAAGAACCCAGCCGGGTGCAACTGCATTAACATTTATATTATATTTACCGACTTCCGCGGCAAGGGATTTAGTAAATGCAATCATTCCTCCTTTGGATGCAGCATAATGGGAGTGAAAAGCTTCGCCCCTCTGTCCTGCAGTTGAAGAAACATTAATTATTTTTCCGGATTTTCTTTCTTTCATGCCGGGAAGTACAATTTTTGTAACAGTAAATACCGATGAAAGGTTTATTTTAATTGTTTTATCCCATTCTTCCAGGGTCATACAGTCTGCTTCACCAAATTCCCAGATGCCTGCATTATTAATAAGTATATCAATACCGCCAAAGTCTTCTACTATATTTTTAACTGTTATTTCCAGATTACCGGTATTCATCATGTCAACCTGATAGCCTTTAATTTTTATCCTGCTTTTGAATTTCTGCTCCAGTTCCTTAGCTGCAGCTGAGGACTCATTATAGGTAAAAGCGATTTCTGAATCTGCCTCGGCAAACAGTTCAACACAGGCTTTCCCGATACCTCTGGTGCCGCCGGTAATGAGAGTTCTTCTTTTCTTAAAATTAATTATCATATTCAACCTTATATAAAAATAAGCCTTTTGCAGGAACAGACTCACCTGCAAAAGTACGATCTTTATTTTCAAATATATCTTCAATGAAGTGCTCAGGATTTTCATGCTTCAGGGAATCAAGCAATGTGCCCAGGATTGTCCGCACCATCCCATGAAGGAACCTGTCCGCTTCAATAGAGAAAACAATCAGATTATTTTTTTCGGTCCAGGATATATTAAAAACCTCGCACACCTTATTCTTTGTCTCGGATGATGTCTTACAAAATGCCGAGAAATCCTTCATCCCCAGGAATCCGCTGCTTAATGTTCTTAATTTGCTTAACTCTATTTCGCGATGAGGATTCCAGCTGTATTTTCCATAGAAAGGACTTTTAATTCTGGATAAAAGGTAAATATAACTCCTTTTTCTTGCATCATACCTTGAATTAAAATTTTCATCAACCATTTCTGCGTTTACTGCTGAAATGTCAAAGGGGAGCACTGAATTGAGCTGATACCTGAATTTATACAGTTCAAGTGAACTATCAGTTTTGAAATTTGCGGCCTGGCCAAGTGCGTGTACCCCTGCATCAGTCCTGCCGGACCCTGTAAGCACAACTTTTTCTTTCAGAATTATTTCAATTGCATCAGTAACAACCTGCTGTATTGTAACTGCATTTTTCTGCAGCTGCCAGCCGGCATAATTTGAACCATCGTACTGCAGAATAAGTTTATAATTATTCAATAACGGGCATTTATTTATAATATAGAATGAATGATTATATATTACTTAATATAAACACTTTTGATATTCATAAACTCCCTTATCCCGAAATGAGATAATTCCCTTCCGAATCCCGATTCCTTAATACCTCCGAATGGCAGTCGTGGGTCGGATCTCACAAAGTCATTTACAAAGCAGCACCCTGCATTAATTTCCTCTTTTGCAATTCTCTCGCCGCGGATTCTGTCCCTCGTAAAAACAGCAGCTCCCAGACCAAAGACAGTATCGTTTGCAACTTCTATAGCTTCATGTTCATTTTTAACACGGATAAGCGATGCAACAGGTCCAAACAATTCATCTTCATATGCCGGCATACCCTTTTTAACATTATTCAGTACGGTTGAAGGATAAAACGCTCCCGCAATTTCAGGTATTTTACCCCCCGTTAATACCTTTGCTCCTTTTCCAACGCTCTCAACCACCTGCTGGTGAAGTTCGTTCCGGAACTTAACACTTGCAAGGGGACCAAGCTCAGTAGTTTGGGAAAAAGGATCGCCCATCTTCTTATTGCTCATTTTATTTACAAACAATTCTTCAAACTTATCATAAATTTCATCAACAATAACGAATCTTTTTGCATTTATGCAGCTTTGGCCGGAATTGATGAGTCTTGATGTCACACAGCAATCAGCAGCCTTTTCGAGATCTGCATCTTCCAGTATTATATAAGGATCACTTCCGCCAAGTTCGAGAACAGTTTTTTTCAGTACCTTTCCCGCAGCAGATGCAACTGACTTACCGGCAGCAACACTTCCCGTAATAGATACTGCCTGTATTACAGGATTTTGTATCACCGTCTCAACGCGTCCCGATGAGACAACAATTGTTCTGAAAATATCCTCCGGAAATCCTGCTTCACGAAAAATTTTTTCAATCAATAAAGCACAGCCGGTCACATTGGATGAATGTTTTAATATACCTCCGTTGCCCGCTGCAAGAGCCGGAACTGCAAAACGGATAACCTGCCAAAGCGGAAAATTCCACGGCATTACTGCCAGGATCACTCCCAGAGGCTGAAATGTAACCAGAGACCTGGTGGCTTCCGTTGACACCATTTCATCATCGATATATTTACCGGCATATTCCGCATAATGTTCACACACCCATGCGCATTTATCAACTTCTGCTAAGGACTGAAGAAACAGCTTGCCCATTTCGAGGGTCATCATCCTTGCAATTTCCTCGCGGCGATTCCTCAATACAGCAGCAGTGTTTAAAAGCAATTCAGCTTTTCTCTCAACCGGGACCTTCCGCCAGGAAAAATAGTTTCTGTGTGTTCTGCCCAAAATCTCAATAACTTCAGAATCACTCATCTCGCTATAAACGCTGATTATCTCCCCTGTTGCAGGGTTAACTGATTGAATCATGGCAGCCTCTTAATTAAC
>DJMM01000058.1 GCA_002435365.1 Ignavibacteriales bacterium UBA6490 | reverse complement strand
CCCTGCTCCAGTTTTTCAATATGCACCCTGTCTTCAGTCTTTACCGAATTAACCTTAAATCCGGCTTTTGATAAAGCGCCTGACAAGGCCATCGAAAAACAGCCCGCATGAGCTGCGCCGATTAATTCCTCCGGATTGGTTTCATTACCCTGTTCGAAACGAGAAATAAAATTATAAGTAATGTTATTTAAAGCACCAGATTCGGTGGATAATTTACCCGACCCGTCTTTCAAATCCCCTTTCCATTCAGCGTTACCTTTTCTTACAGGCATTTTTATCTCCTCCAATTATTTTTTAAAAAATATATTACAAATATAGCTTTTATAAGGGGACATCTAAAGCATCCGCCCGGATTAATATATAGATTGTGAAAAAAACTGCCCGGCAATTAAATAATAGAAGACAGTGCCGAAAACCGCATCATATCTGCCCGAAAACGCTCCTGAATATTAAAAATCGGGCTGCAGGAATTATTGTACCGAAATTTTTTTCGGTATAAAACTTTTACGGCGGCAAAATTTCCGGAATACGGAATATCTGATAATGCACTTTGAAATTTTTTCCGGGTGCGGTTCTCTTCTTTAATAAACTGGTATGAAGAGAGCAATTTATCAAATAACAATTTATGGAGTAACTTTATGGCTTCTTTATCTCAATCAGTACTGGGTAGAGTAAGCGGGAGAGTAGGGGACCTTGTTTTCCGCCTCAAGGATGGATTAAATTATATCTCTGTCCGCCCCAGATCATTCATGCCCGGTACCGACCAGGCATCAATAGACAGACGCGAGAAATTCCGCTTCGCAGGAAAACTTGCTGCTGTTATCAATGATATTCCCGACCTGCAGAGTGTCTGGGAAAATCATGATCCTTCAAACACACCTTACCGGAATATGGTAAAGCAAAATTATCCTTACGTTGATCCGGCAGGAACAGCTGGCAGCTTTAAGCTTGTACCGGGAAATGGTTTCGGTACAACAACAACCCTGTTAACCGTTTCCCCTGCTGAAATACAGGCGGAAATAGATCCGCTCGGAACCAACAAAGGTATCGATACCGCAGAGGAGGTCAGTGCAAAATTAATCAGCATGATCTGCCTCAGCAACCCGGTCGATATATATTCTCCGAAGAATGAGTTCATAAAAGTGCAATCGGAGGAGATACCTCTGCAGCTTGCATCCGCACTGGTATTCTCAATACCGCTTATGGACCAGGAGTCAGACCTGTACAATGCATATCAGGCAAGAGATGCATACTTCGTGCTGGTAACCCTGGATGCTGACGGAAATGTAATTCACTTCTCAAACACATTCCGCAATATCTGATCTCATAATTCTCCCCTGGTTAAATACCGGGGGAGAACCCATTTAAAGTTCAAAGCAGGCCGGTAGATAATAATCTTAATTGTAATCCTTTTGTTGTGTAAGGGGAAATAAAGATTTTTCCGGGAAATCTTAAAGATTTAATTTCTTCAAATCCGGCTGGCAACATTTTTCCCCGCACTGATTAATAACACAAAAACGGCGGGATCGGATCTGAATAATAATGAATTTAATCAGGCGGGTCCTTAAATCAGACGAGTATGTATACTCCCCCGTCCTGCTCAACTACTTTGTATTTCTCTACGTCTTTCTGCGCGGGACCGGCTTTTCTACCACCGGTTTTAACATCGAACTGACTGCCATGCATAATGCAGGTAAGAGTATTGCATATCATTACTCCCCTCGACAGCGAATGGCCTTTGTGGGGACATTTATCATTCAGCGCGTAATAACCCTCTTCACCCCTGCAGAGCACTATCCGTTTCCCCTTCACTTTAACAAGCTTTATTTCGTTTATACTTATTTCATCAAGCTCCGCTACCCGGTAATTTTTCTTTCCGGTGGTGAAAAGATCGGCAACTGAAAAACCTCTCGAATATACTTTTACTTCCGGCATTATCCCTCGTATAATATTAAGTATTAGAAATTATCAAACATAATTATTTGATGAGGTGATATAAGCCTCACTCCGCTTAATTGCCGCTGTTCCGATAATATATTTGCCTGACCTCAACTGCAATGCCTCCACCAAAAAATTCGAATATGGCTCCAAAACAAAAGATAAACGGGCGCCGGGAGGATCCCGGCCTTCACCTCTGCTTTTTCATTATTCTCTGCACTGCTCTTTTGATCCTTTTCTTTGCATTCTCAACTTCACGAACAGTTAAGCCCAGTGACTGTGCGGCCGACAGGTTGGTAACTCCCTCCGTCATTTCAATAAATACACGGCTGGCGGTTATATCATCCCCCAGCTCTTTCAGAATGCTTTCCTTCAGTTCGTTAAGATCGGCTGCTTTGTAAACATCTCCGGGTTCTGCAATTGAATAATGTCCGGCATCCAGCTGCATGCAGGAATCGGGGACCGCATCCTGACCGGTCAGCTGCGCTATTTTACACAGTTCTTTTTTTACAAGATTGGATACATTGCTCCGTATCTGGTGGTACATGAATGTATTTACATTCGGGACCCGCTCTGTATCCCAGGTAATTATTCCGGATAAAACCCTGCTTATAATTTCAAGAACCACATCTTCACCCGAAGTGAATCGTGCTATTCTTCCCCGGGTTTTTAGTTCAAGCTGAAACTTCGCCTGAGAAATCCAGAGTTTAAGATGATAATCCTTTTTCCGAAAGATTTCCGAAAAGATCTCTGCGATTAAGGATGAATTAGTCTTTGGAGTAATCATTCCCATTTAAATATCTTTCCAGTTTTTTATTTAATCGTTTTTCTACGGTTATATTCCGTAAACGGCAGATTTTGCCGCAGGAAAGATAAATTTATACCGAAATCTACAAAATACTTTACAAATTCTATAAAAAAATATTTTTCCCGGAATGCCATATCTGCCATAACTAATGAAATCTTTTATTTATTTTAGAAATGATGAATTTTTATTATTAACATAACGGGAGCTTTTCAGAATGGAACTTATATCCAGGATAAATGATAGATCGGCTGTTATTGGAGTGATCGGTTTAGGATACGTTGGTCTGCCGCTGGCACTGGAATTTGCAAATAAAGGTTTTAAGGTAATTGGATTCGATCTTGATGAAAATAAAACAAAATTTATTTCCGCCGGGAAAAGTTATATAAAGCATATCGCCTCCGAAAGGATCAGCCCGGTTGTCGAAAAAAAATTATTCAGCGCAACCGCCGATTTCTCACGGCTTCCCGAGGTTGACGCAATTCTTATCTGCGTGCCTACTCCGCTGGATGAGCACAGGGAACCGGATATGACATTCATTGAGAATTCCGCAAAGACCATTTCAAGGTATTTAAGACGCGGCCAGCTGGTGGTGCTTGAATCATCAACGTATCCCGGCACAACCGAGGAGATCCTTCTTCCCATGTTCGAAAATGCACCCGCTATACAGCTGAAGTCAAAAGCCGCGGGAGAATTTATTTCAAAGTACCATACCGATAAGGAGACTGATAAGTTTACGGTGGGAAAGGACTTTTACCTGGCATTTTCACCGGAGCGGGAGGACCCCAATAATGCGAACTTCAATACTGCCACTATTCCTAAGGTTATCGGCGGAGTTACTCCCGATTGCCTTGCAGTTACAAAAGTTTTATACGATCAGGTAATAGTAAGCACGGTGCCGGTTTCCTCTCCGCGTGCGGCGGAAGCAACAAAGCTTCTTGAGAATATTTACCGCTCCATTAATATTGCCCTGGTTAATGAGCTTAAGATGGTATTCGACAGGATGGATATAGATGTGTGGGAAGTTATAGATGCAGCAAGCACAAAACCGTTCGGGTATCACCCGTTTTATCCGGGACCGGGTCTGGGCGGACACTGCATACCGATTGATCCTTTCTATCTTACCTGGAAAGCCCGGGAGTTTGAAGTCAATACAAAATTCATCGAGCTTGCCGGCGAGATAAACACATTTCAGCCCTACTATGTAATCGAGCGTACCATCGAAACCCTTAATAAGTACAGGAAATCCATGAATGGTGCACGGGTGCTGATACTGGGTGCTGCATATAAAAAGGATATCGACGATATGAGGGAGTCCCCCTCCCTGAAGCTGATCGAGATAATGCACGAACGCGGCGCTGAGGTGGATTATAACGATCCCTATATTCCGAAGCTCCCCAAAACCCGCAAGTACAATTACCATATGGAGAGCGTGGAGCTTACTGCCGCGAACCTGAAAAAGTATGACCTGGTTCTGCTGAGCACCGACCATACCGGTTATGATTACAAATTCATTGCCGGGAATGCAAAGGTAATAGTTGATACCAGGAATGCTTTCGAAAGACACGGAATAAAAGCTGATAATATTTACAAGGCGTAAACAGAAAAACAAAAGCTGAGGAGAATGATGGCAGATTTTTTTATAAACCGGTTTGCAGTTGTAGACACCAATGTGGAAATAGGCGAAGGCACAAAAATATGGCACTTCAGCCATATACAGTCGGGAGCAAAAATCGGCAAAAAATGCGTGCTCGGTCAGAATGTGAATGTCGGCAGCAATGTAACCATTGGTGATTATGTTAAAATACAGAACAACGTATCGGTTTATGAAGGGGTGACGCTGGAGGATTATGTTTTTTGCGGCCCGTCAATGGTGTTCACCAATATCCTGAATCCCCGCTCAAAATATCCGCAGGTGGGAAGCGAATATTATATAAAAACCCTGGTCCGGGAAGGGGCGTCGCTCGGCGCCAACTGTACAATCGTATGCGGCAATACCATCGGACGTTTTGCAATGGTGGGTGCCGGGGCGGTTGTTACAAAGGATGTTCCCGATTTTGCACTGGTTGTGGGATCGCCCGCCCGTATAATAGGATGGTATTCCGAAGCCGGAAAGAAACTTCTGTTCGACAGCGATAATAAGGCATTCTGCGAAAAATCCGGCAGGCATTATCTGCTTGAAAATGGAAAAGTAAGGGAAATTTAATACCAGGATTCAATGTCCCCCCTGAGGCAGGCTCGTTTTTATGATGAACGGCTTGCAATTAAAATCTCTGTTGCATAAACTTACATTGTAAAATTACATTGTTCTGGTACCTGTTTTCCGTTTGTGTGTATTAATCTCTTATCTGATTTTCCAAATACGGTCACATAAACTTCAAATTATTACAGACTGTGTTATTATTTATCGCAACATACATCACGAGCTCGTAATAAATGAATGATCCTGATCTTTCAGTTGATATTCTTGTGGTTGCCGAACCTGCCCTCCTGCAGGTTATTGCAAAATGCACCCACACCCACAATTACTGCTTTACACTCTGCAGCAATATAAAAAAAGCAACGGATATCCTGGGGCGGCATTCGTTCGACATGATCCTTCTCGACTATAGCAATCCGCATATCCTGTCGTATGACCGTAAGATCTTCAGCGGCACCCCGCTGGCACCTCTGCCGCAGTATACCACAGACAGTCCCGAAAAATATTTAACCGCCCTCTCTGAAATTATCGAAGCACGCCTTGATAAGATCAGGCTTACTGAGATGAATTATAAAAAATACCGGCGGGCGCTGAAAGAAAGCAGGGATAAACATCTCTTCATATTCAACAACATGCTGAACGGACTCAGCTATTACAGAATCATCACCGACAGCAGCGGCAAGCCTGTAGATTATGAGTACCTGGATGTGAATCCCGCCTATAAAAAAATGATGGGACTGGAATCGGCAGACCTGATCGGCAGACGCATTACCGAAATATTCCCGGACATCAGGAACTGCGGCTTCAACTGGATTGAAAACTTCGGGAAGGTAGCCCTGGATGGTGAAACCCTTAAAGTGGATAAATTCTTTGAACCGCTTGGCAAATGGTTTTCCGTGCATTCCTTCTGCATGGGCAATGGCTGCTTTGCCACTATCTTCCAGGATATCACGGAATCGGTTATTTCCGGCGAAAGACTTAAAAAATCGGAAGAAAGGTTCCGGAAGATTTTTGAGCAGAACCCCCTTGCGACTTTCACCATGGATCTTGATACACTCCGGTTCGTCGATCTTAATGAGCAGATGACGAAAATATTCGGATACACCCGCGGGGACCTGATCGGAAAAAACACCGTGGATATCAACCTGTGGATAGATATGAATGAGAGAACCCGGCTGGCTGATATGTTCGCGGAATCGGGTTCGGTGCAGAATCTCGAAATCCGCATCAGGCACCGGAACGGAAAACAGAGGATAGTACTTGTATCTGCCGAGCTCATCGAGCTGGACGGGAAGAAATATGCGCTGGCTATGCTGAACGATATTACCGACCTGAGAAGTTACACCGAGAAAATAAAACTTCAGTCCAACCTGCTGGATGCAGTGGGGCAGGCGGTAATAGCGCTGGATAAATCCGGCAATATAATTTACTTAAACAAAGCTGCCGAAAATCTTTACGGCTATACACACGATGAAGCGATAAGCAGGCTGCCCACTGATTTTAATGCCCTTAATCCCGTTATCATTAATAAGATCTTAAAACATCTGGAGGAGGGAAAGAAGTGGATCGGTGAGCTGCCCATTGTGAAAAAGGATAAAACCTTATTCCCTGTGTTGATTACTGCCAATCCTGTTTTTGATGAAAAGGGAAATTACACCGGCATAATAAGCGTTCATAACGACATTACAGAAGCTAAGAAAAGAGAGAATAACCTGCGCTTTGAGAAGGAAAGGGCGGAAGCCATGAACAGGCTTAAATCGAGTCTCCTTGCCAATATGAGCCATGAGCTGAGAACACCGCTTGCCGGTATAATCCGCTTTTCCAATATTCTTGAATCATCATCCCTTACCAGCGAACAGTCGGAGATGGTGGAAGCAATAAACAGCAGCAGCAGGCGGCTTCTTGAAACGCTGAACCTTCTTATCGAGCTTTCGCGTATCGAGGCTGATGACTTCAGGCTCTCCAAATCGGAGTTCAACCTTGCCCAGGCGCTGGGTGAAGAGCTGCGCATCTTCAAAGGCGCATCGATGGTTAAAAACCTGGATCTCAACGTGCAGTTTATAGATAAGGATATTACAATCAAAAGCGACCGCAAGCTGTTCAACAATATCATCTCCAACCTGATGAACAATGCGGTTAAATTCACCGGCGGCGGAAGCATAGATGTAAAGATAATGAGGGAAGCTTCCACTGCAGTAATCGAAATATCGAATGGCGGCAGGGAGGGGAACATAGATAAAATGATCGACACCTTACTGGAGCCGGAAGAGGGATTCAGCCGGTTTGAAGGAACCGGACTGGGTCTGGCGTTGACAAAAAAATCAGTCCATATAATGGGCGGAAGCATCTCCATAAAAAACAGCAGCGAAAAAAATCCTGTCTTTACAATCAGACTCCCTGTAGGACAGAATTAAGTTCTGAGTTTGAGTCTGTCATACGGTGGTCATTCGTTGTCATTCATTGTCATTCGTTGTCATTCAGAACCTCAATTCACAGAATATCCAGGATTGATTGGGTGATTGGATGGATGATATCTGATAAATGAAAATACCTCACCCCTGTGCCCCTCTCCTGAGAGGAGAGGTGTATCGTCCTGGAAAAAGTTGACACTTTTTTATTGGTTAATATTAATATAGTTATTTAGATTTTTTAATGTTACAATAAAAAAATTGTGTTTGTCTATTGGTGTTTTCATATTACAACTTAGATGCGGTCTGTATTGATTATAAAGCTCTACAGACTCATCTATTAGCTTCCTGGCTACAGCAATATCAGGAAGCTTGTCTACTACAATAAATTCTTCCTTGATTGTTCTGTTCATTCTCTCTGCTAATGCATTCTCATAAGGATCTGAGTTTTCTGTCATGCTGATCCTTATGTTATTCTGCCTTAGCATATTTGTATACTGATAAGAACAGTACTGAGCTCCACGGTCAGAATGATGGATAAGCTCAGTATTATAAACTCGTTTTCTTAATGCCATCCTGAGTGCTCTTATTGCACCATCTGTTGCAATGTTATCGCTTAAGTCATAGCCCATTATCATCCTTGAGTATGCATCTGTTATCATCGATAAATAACAAAAGCCTTTCTCTATCGGAATATATGTAAGATCACTTACCCATACTTCCTCAGGTCCTGTAATCTCTTTCTCCCTGATAAGATTCCTATACTTCCTGAAAGGATGGTTTGAGTTCGTTGTTATTACATACTTCTTTCTTCTTTTTACAAGCATTCCAGCCTCTGAAAGAAGTCTGAACAGCTTATCTCGACCTACTTTAATACACTGTGCTTCCAGATTAGCTTTTATCAGTGTATAAATCTTTCTGGTTCCTGCTCTCTGAAGCTTCTTTCTTACCTGCTTGGCCATAGCAACTACTTCCTCTTCCTGAGTTATCCTCTCTGTAACAGTCCTTTTTAGTGCCTTGTAGTAACCTTGCCTGCTTATTCCAAACAATCCGACTATCTCACTTATTACAAACCTGATTCCTTTTTCTTTTGCTCTTCGGATAGTTTGGATAAATATTTTTTTCTTATATCAATTCCCAGATCCTCCTTGGCTACTTCAAGTGCCAATTCAAGTATGGCTTTTTCTGTACGAAGACGCTGCAGTTCCTTTACAAGCTGCCTTATCTTCTTCTCAGGCGGTAACTCTTTCATCTGGCCTCCTTTGTACCATACTAATCTACCGTGTTTTCTTAACCATTTCAAAATGGTTGAATGTCCTGGGATGTTATATTTTCGGCGTGCCTCTTCAATTCCTATTTCCCCCTTTTCAACCTCTTCTACTACTTTTAACTTAAATGCCAGACCATACTCTCTGGGCCGACACCTCTTGGATCTCCAGGTTTCTGCATTAAATTCGTCCATTTCTTTCTCTCTTTCCTGTCAACCAATTTCAGGACGATTCAAGGGGCCCCTCTTGAGAGGGGCAGGGGTGTATGCATCATTTAAACTATTACAGAGCTCTAATTAGTGCTTACCCTTTTTTCGACCTGGGTGTTCATTGGAAGCATATCTCTAAT
>DJMM01000023.1 GCA_002435365.1 Ignavibacteriales bacterium UBA6490 | reverse complement strand
GTCCATGTCACCAAGATGATCTTCGTTACCCAGGATATCCGATAATATTGCATATTTATCGCCTTCTTTTACTAGACCCATTGCAATTCCGGCCACAGGTTTCATCAGCGGAACACCGCCATCCATTAATGCCAGGGATCCTGCACAAACTGAAGCCATCGACGAGGAGCCGTTGGATTCAAGTATATCTGAGATAAGCCGCACCGTGTATGGAAACTGATTTTCTGCCGGGATCAGATTCTTTAATGACCTTTCTGCAAGATTACCATGACCAACTTCGCGTCTTCCAACACCTGTCATTCTTCCGACTTCACCGACACTGAAGGGAGGAAAATTATAGTGCAGCATGAATTTCTTGGCATACTCCTCAACCAGACCCTCTATCATCTGCTCGTCATTTTTTGTCCCTAATGTTAATGTGGTAAGACTTTGCGTTTCACCTCTGGTGAACAATGCAGATCCATGGGTTCTCGGAAGTACACCAAGCTCAATAGAAATTTTTCTTATCTCCTCGGTATTCCTGCCGTCAAGTCTTATTCCCTCATCAAGAATCCTGTTACGCATCAGATCTTTTTCGAGATCATCCAGTATACCGGTTATCTCTTTTTCCTTTTCCGGATATTTCTCAGCCAGGCTGGCAAGCACGAGTTCCTTAAGCTGTTTGTTCTGGCTGCTTCTTTCTTCTTTTGCGAGAACCGCGTATACGATCCCGCGAAACTTTTCTGCGGCCAGTTCATGAACATCAGCAACAAGCTGCGGATCAGCAACTACCGGTATCACCTCCATTTTGGCTTTTCCGGCAGCTTCTTTAAGCTCAAGCTGAATCTGCACAAGTTTTTTTATCTCGTTATGCGCGAATTTGAGAGCATCAAGCAAAATTTCCTCGGATACTTCTTTCGCCTCACCCTCTACCATAAGAATTGAATCAGCCGTTCCGCCTACTACAAGCTCAAGTTGGGCCTGGGCAATCTGCTGATGAGAGGGATTTGCAATAAATCCGCCATCAAGGAGTATTACCCTTACTTCAGCAATTGGCCCTTCAAAAGGAATATTTGATAACGTTAATGCGGCGGATGCACCGGTAGCTGCAAGTACATCGGCATCATGTTCGCCATCGAATGAAAAAACAAATGCAACTATCTGCGTTTCATTCCTAAAATCCTTCGGAAAAAGAGGTCTAATAGGACGGTCTATCAGGCGGGAGCTCAATATTTCCTTTTCAGTAGGTCTTCCTTCTCTTTTTATATAACCACCCGGAATTTTACCGGCTGCAGACGTTCTTTCCCTGTACTCTACCTGGAGAGGGAAAAAATCCTGATTCTCAGCTGCTGATTCAGCAGCAACTGCCGTTACTAGCACCATTGTTTCACCAAAACGCACCATTACAGAACCGCCGGCCTGTTTTGCATATCTCCCGGTTTCTATTGAAAATATATTTCCACCGATTTCGACTTCTTTTGTAACCACCATTTATTAACCTTTTACTTTCTGATATTCAATTCTTTAATTATTGCTCTATACCTGGCTATGTCTTTTTCCATAAGATAATCAAGCAACCTTCTTCTTTTTCCGACCATCATCATCAGTCCTCTCCGTGAATGATGATCTTTTTTGTGCAAGTTAAAATGATCGGTAAGATCATTTATCCGCTTAGTTAAAAGAGCTATCTGAACTTCAGACTTTCCTGAGTCTTTATCGTCCTTTCCAAACTGTTTAACTATTTCAAGTTTCTCTTCTTTTGTCATTTTATTCTACCTTTATATGATGTACGATATAACCCCAGAACCTACCGGGGTTAATTATTTAAATAACTTTATTAAAAATTTTAATTCCTGCTTCTTTATCCTTGTTCATCTGTGCTATCAATTCATCCGCACCTGAAAATTTATACTCGTCCCTTATTCTTTCAACCAGTTCTGCTTTAAGTTCCTCTCCATAGATCTCTTTATCGAAATCATAAATAAACACCTCGGGAACTATATGATCCGAATTATAGAAAGTAGGCCTCTTGCCTATACTCAGAAGTCCCAGATAATTTTGTCCCCCTAGAGTAATCTTAACCGCATAAATACCCAGAGCAGGAAGCAGTTTGTCTTCATCAATCAGCTCCAGGTTTGCCGTGGGAAAACCAAGTTCCCTTCCCCTCATATCACCCTTCACAACTTTCCCTTTGAAAGAATAATACCTGCCCAGAAACTTGTTGGCTTTTAAAAGATCACCGGCATTGAGAGCGTTTCGAATCCTGGTTGAACTAACATTTTCGCCTTCCACTGAAAAAGGCTCAACCACCGAAACATTAAACCCATATTCATCGCCCAGGGTTCTTACTGTTTTAATATCACCGCTTCTGTCTTTTCCGAAGTGATGGTCAAAACCGATAACAATATCACTTAAGCCGACGGTATTAATTATATATTCAAGAAAGAATTCCGCTGATGTCAGTCTGCTGAATTCTTTTGTAAAGCTTATCAAAAAAAGATAATCTATACCGTAAGATTCAAGAATTTCAATCTTTTCCTGCAAGGACGTCAGGAGTTTTAAATCATAGTCTTCCGAGATCACTTTCCGCGGATGAGGATCGAAAGTAACAAACACTGTTCTGCTGTTTTTCCGGCGGGCGATTTCTTTAACCTTATTTAGTATCTGGAAATGACCCTGATGTATACCGTCAAAAGTCCCTATAGTCAATACAGTGTTATTATCCTTTATAACTTCCGTCTTCTGCCTGAAAATCTGCATACCAACTAATTTATAAACTTGTAAATATATATTATTTCACTCCAAAAAGAAATTAAAAGGGATATCCTAAGATGCAGCAGTATGGATTTCTGCATTTAATAAACTGAGAATTTCATCCATTTCAAAAGCTTCATCAACAGAATATTCACCGATTTTTATCCTCCTGAGACTTCCAAGAACAGCGCCGCAGCCCAGTTCCCTGCCGAAATCATTTGCCAGCGAACGAATGTAAGTTCCCTTGGAGCATGTGACCTCAAATCTTATTTCAGGAATTTTAATTTCTTTTATTTCAAAACTCTTTATTTCCACCTCCCGCGGAGCAAGCTCCAGAACTTTACCTTTCCTGGCCAGATTGTACATCGTTTTGCCGCCAAACTTGATTGCCGAGTACATCGGAGGAACCTGAAGTATTTTTCCAAGAAATTTATCCCGGACTTTCAAAATTTCTTCCCTGCCGAATGCCGGCACCGGGAATATATTATCAGGTTCTGTTTCCATATCCATCGACGGAGATGTCATTCCCAGTAAAATTGTGCCCGTATAGGTTTTCTGGTAGGACTGATATTTCGATATCTCTTTTGTCTTTTTTCCGGTTGCTAGTATCAGAAGACCTGTGGCAAGCGGATCAAGGGTGCCAGCGTGACCAACTTTCTTAACTCCGGCTGCCTTCCTTATCTTATGAACAACCCTGAACGAGGTCCACCCGGCCGGCTTATCAATAAAAATTATTTCACCGGATTGAAAATCACATCCGGAAATATTATTCAGACCCTTTTTTACTATCATCTTCATGAATTTTTTTAATCAGTCCCTCAATTTTTTCCACATAGTCGATTGTATCATCAATAAAAAATTTAAGCTCGGGTACGAATTTTACTCTGATCCTCGAGGCAAGCTCTGAACGAATGTACTTGGCTTGTGTAGTAATTTTGCCTAAAATTTCCTCTCTTCTTTCTTTTTCAAAAACAGACAGATAAATTTTAGCTGTTTTGAGATCGGGGCTAACTTTAACATTTGTTATTGTAACAAATCCAAAAAGAGGGTCTTTTAATTTGAAAAGAAATATAAGACTAATCTCTTCTTTAACCAGATTTTCAAATTTTTCTATCCTGTGAGACATAATTTCCTCCTTGACCGGGAGCAGCTACTCTGTTAAACAAGCTTTTTCTTGGTTTCAACAATTTTAAAAGCTTCAATTATGTCGCCTGTTTTAATATCATTGAATCCTGCAATATTTAATCCGCACTCATACCCGGTTTCTACTTCTCTTACATCATCTTTAAATCTTTTAAGAGATGCTATCTCACCTTCGTGTACAACAATACCATCTCTGATCAATCTTATTTTACTGTTCCTGGATATTTTGCCTTCCTGGACATAACATCCCGCAACTGTACCTGATTTAGGAACTTTGAAAGTATCCCTTATCTCCAGCGTTGCAACAATTTCTTCACTCAGTACCGGCGACAGGAGTCCTTCAAGCGCGGATTTTACCTCATTTATTGCATCATAAATTACATTGTAAAACCTGATGTCAACATCCTGGGTTTCCGCAAGCTTTCTTGCATTGAGGTTGGGACGTACGTGAAATCCGACTATGATTGCCTGGGATGCTGAAGCCAGCAGTACATCACTCTCGGATATGCCGCCCACACCTTTATGTATAACCCTGACAATAACCTCATCATTTGAAAGCCTCATCAGCGAATCTGATAATGCTTCAACCGAACCATCAACATCGCCTTTAACGATAAGCGGAAGTTCCTTTACACCGCCTAAACTTATCTGCTTTGCAATTTCATCAAGTGTAATATGATGAACCTGCTTCTGATCCTGTTCGCGCTTTAGCTGCTGCCTCTTTAATCCTATTTCCCTGGCAACTCTCTCCGATTCCACAACAATAAACATATCCCCGGCCTGCGGAGCACCCTCAAAACCAAGTACCTGTACCGGTGTGGAAGGAGGAGCTTCCGTTACCCTGTTTCCTCTTTCATCGAACATCGCTCTTACCTTACCCTGGTAAATACCGGCAATAAAAGGATCACCGATTACAAGCGTTCCTTTCTGAACCAGTATTGTCGAGGTTATACCTCTTCCCTTATCAAGCTCGGATTCAACTACTGCACCGCGCGCTTCACGATCAGGATTTGCTTTTAAATCAAGTATCTCCGCTTCAAGAAGAATTTTTTCAAGCAGTGCATCCACATTGTGCCCTGTTTTGGCAGAAAGCTCTACAGTCTGATATTTGCCTCCCCAGTCTTCAACAAGAATATTCCTGTCCGCCAGCTGCTGCCTTATCCGGTCCGGGTTGGCTCCCGGCTTATCAATTTTATTTATTGCAATTACAATAGGTACATTTGCAGCCTGGGCATGACTGATCGCTTCCACAGTTTGTGGCATTACGGCATCATCAGCAGCTACAACAAGTACAACAATATCCGTTAACTGAGCACCCCTGGCACGCATTGCAGTAAATGCTTCGTGGCCGGGTGTATCTAAAAATGTTATGAATTTTCCCTCTCCCACATCAACTTTATAGGCCCCGATATGCTGGGTTATTCCGCCGGATTCACCTGCTACCACATTGGAGTTCCTGATATAATCAAGAAGAGAGGTTTTACCATGATCTACGTGTCCCATTATTGTTACAACAGGCGACCGTGGTTTAAGCTCTTCCTCGTCATCTCCCAGATCCTCAAGAATTTCTGCTGTGTACTCTTTCTGAAATTCAACATCAAAACCGAATTCATCGGCCACAAGTGTAATTGTTTCAACATCAAGTCTCTGATTAATTGACACCATTAATCCGAGCTCGATACATTTGGAGATAACCTCGCTTACCGGCACTGCCATCAGATTGGCCAGTTCGTTAACAGCAATATATTCCGTTACTCGTATCTTTTTTTCTTCAAGATGTTTTAACTCCGCCTGCTTTTCCTGCTCTGCTTCCCTTTCACGTCTTTTCTTCTTACGGACACTTGCCCTGCCGGACATTATTGAATCATCCATACTAAGCAGGGTTTTTCTGATCGCTTCTTTTACTTCCTTCTGGTCAATCTCAAATTTCTTTATCTTCTTCCGCTTTTTAACCAACGGAGTTTCTTCGGCTGCAACTACCTCGCCTTTTTTCTTTGTCTTCGGCTTTTTCCGTTTTTTGATTGCATCTTCTTCATCACTGCCTGTTTTAGGAGCATCTTTAATAATTATCGGCTTTTCTTCAATCCTTTTGTCTTCTTTCTTTTTACTGGAAAGATCAATTTTGCCTACAACAGTTAAGCCCTTTCTCTTGGCTGCTTCTGCCTCTTTTGGAGATACAAATCCCCTTTTCTCCTTACCTTCATCTTTTTTCCTACCCTTTTTAGTTTCTTCCCTGGCAACTGCAGATTCATCGGTTTTACCCGCTTCCTTTGCTTCAACAACATCTTTTGCTTTTGTTTTTTTAGCCGACTTTTCTTCTGCTGTTTCAGCTGCCTGTTCAATTTTTTCCCCGGCACTCTCAACAGATTCCGGCTGTGCTGCCGCTTCAGCCTGAACTTCTTCCTGGACTTTATCGGCAGAAACTTCTCCCGGAACAACTTCAGAAACTTCCATTTCCCCGATCCCGGAAGGCTTCACTTCATCGGCTGCAGACGGTTCTGCTTCTACTGTAACTTCCGCCGGTTTTTCAGGCTTCTTCTCTTCTTCTGCTTTTTCTCCCCTTTTTTTCGCAAATTCGGCAAGTTTTTTATAGTGTTTCTCAGCCTTCTCAATATCCTTTTTAAAATGATTGTTTATTTCTTCAACCATTTCCTCGGTCAGCGGAGACATATGGCTCTTTACATCATACCCGCTCTTATGGAGAAATTCCATCAGATTCTCTACCGAGAGATTGTATTCTGAAGCTAATTTATAGACTTTAATTTTTTTGGATTTTGTTTCGGCCATACTTTTTTTTATTCTTCTTCAAACTGTGACTTAATGATTTCGATTATCTCATTTATCTTAACTTCATCCAGACCTTCAATTTCTTTCAGTTTTTCTGTACCTGCCTGCAGTACTTCCAAGGCAGTATCATACCTGTTATTAATTAATATTTCATAAATATCGGCTCCCAGTTCTTCTTTAAGATCTATAAGCTCAATATCTTCTTCATATTCCTCAAAAGGCTTCTCCTCTCTCAGAATTTCAATATCGTAACCGGTAAGTTTCATTGCAAGACGAATATTAACTCCATTCCTTCCTACAATCATTGAAACCTGGTCACTATCGGCTGTAACCACAGCTTTTTTGTCAATAGGATCAAAATCTATTTTCTTCAGTTTTGCCGGTGCCAGCGAACGCTGAATGAATGCCGCCGGATCTTCCGAATAATTAACCACATCTATGTTCTCATTATTAAGCTCTTTTACTATGGCATGAATTCTAACACCTTTCATACCTACGCAGGCCCCCACAGCATCTATTCTTTTATCCTGGCTTTCAACTGCAACTTTTGCTCTTTCACCCGGTTCACGTGCAATTGATTTTATTTCAATTATGCCATCGTAAATCTCGGGAATTTCTATTTCGAATAATCTGCGCAGAAACATGTTATCGGATCGTGATACAATTATCATTGGTCCGGTGTTTCCTTTTTTAACTTCCTTTACAATAGCACGGATAGTTTCACCCTTTTTATATCTTTCGTAAGGAATCTGCTCATTCCGGGGAAGCATAAGTTCGTTTTTATTATGATTGACCAGGATATCATTTTTCCTTATCTGGTAAATATCCCCCACAACAATTTCACCAAGAAGTTCGCTGTATTCGTTATATATAATATCTTTTTCGATTTCCCTTATTTTCTGATTAAGGTTCTGCCGGGCCAGAAGTATAAGTCTTCTTCCCAGTGTTGAAAGTTCAATTTTTTCCACATAATCATCACCAACTTCAAGCTCTTCATCGTTTCCGCGCCTGTTAACTTCTTCAATACTGACCTGCTTATTGGGATCTTCCACATTTTCAACAATTTCCCGCTCAAGAAAAATTTCTATATCGCCGCGATCCATATTTACAACCACATCAAAATTGGCTTCTTCACCATATTTTTTCTTTACAAGAATTCCGAAAATCTCCTCCAGAATTCCCGCCAGTACGTCTTTGTCGATACCTTTATCCCTTACCATCTGGGCAAAGGATTCAACAATATCTATGTTCATTAATTTTCCTCCATTAAGAAAAACTTATATTTACTTTTGCTTTAATAATATCGCTGAAGTTTATTTTAATCAGATCCTTTTTATCGGTCTCAAAATAAAAATCCTCTCCCTCCACCAGCTTCAGCCTGCACTTCAATTTTTTTTCGGAGCCCCCCTCATTGTACACGAGCTCAAAATTCCGGTTTACGTGTTTGTTATACTGGCCTGCAAATTTAAGAGGACGATCAACTCCGGGTGAAGAGACCTCCAGTCTGTACTTTCCGTTAAATAATCCGTTCTGTTCAATTTCTTCGGAAATTTCACGGCTGAGATGCGCGCAGATTTCAGCATTGAGACTTTCAACCGCATCGTAATAAATTTCGATCACACGGTTCTGGTCATGACCCCGCAGTACAACCTCGATAAGATAGAGGTTGTTCTTTTCTGCAGCAAAAGCTGCAATTTCGTTTATTTTCGCCTTTATAGAATCCATATAAACAAAAAACGCCCATTGAGGGCGAAATTATTCTCAAAAATAGACATAATTTAATCAATTTGCAAGAAATTAATCCTTAATTATTTTTAACATTCCCTTACTGATCCGATCCGCAATTATGAAACTCAAAAACAAATAATCATCCCCGAGAAAGCCTAAAAAAAGCAGAAGGTTCTGCAGAATCTCTTACTGATATGCGGTTCAGATGATAACTTTATAATGGCGTCATACTCACCTGATTCTGATGCCGGTTTATCCTGGAAAAAATGGGAATAGAATCAGGTTAGACCCGGGTTAGAATGAGATCAGAATCAATTCAGGTTCCCAATTAATCAGAATTGAAATATATGTCGGCTAACTATTTCTGAATAACTGGCATGTTTTGTGATAAATAACCGGAGTATAATAATGAAGGTGGAAATTTAGTGCCGTGACTGATCCGATCCGCTGTTCTTAACGGATCTTATCCACCGGGGATTTTATCGTCAGGAACGGAAAAGCTTTCCCGTACATCCGCATCAACCCTGGCGGGTTTTCCCGTTTTTATATTGATCGGTATCCAGAGAGTTTTCGCTTTTGCAAGTAACCTCCTGTCCTTTGCCCGTAGAATTTCGGTATATCTTTCAAACACCAGCTCGGTTGCCCTGCCAACCCATGTAACCGCAATAATTTCATCACCGGGCAGTGCAGATTGTTTATAATCAATTTCGTGCCGTTTAATTACCCAGAACAGATTTTCCTTCTGGTCTTCAGTCGCGGCATTTATCCAGTGTGCCACAGCGGCATCCTGCACCCATTTTAAATAAACGATATTGTTTACATGGCCCAGTAAATCGATGTCACTTTCCGCAACTTTGATTTCAAGTTCAAATTTATTTACAGCCACTACCGTTGTTCCTTCAGTTAACTATACTCTTCAGATTGTTTAATCGGATATTAAAGTGTTCATCAAGCACAGCTTTAACCTCTTCGTCGGACGCAAGTTCTTTTTCCTGTTTATCTTCTTCCTTTGTAATTAACAAGCGGTTGGAGCTTATGGTAATCCTTCCGTCCGGCTTTGCCAGCGAACAGATAATCCGCTGTGTAAAATGGGATTCGGGTGACGTCTGGTGGTACCTGCACATCTCGTTAAAATCATCATATCCGTAAGAATCCAATTTAAACCTGTACATTTCTTTCCACTCCGAATCTATTCTCTTTTCCATCATCATTAAATAGCTGCCATTTTCAGCAATTCTGTACAAACGGTTTCCATCATGCTGAACCTGCGTACTGTCAAGGCGAAGCGGATTTCTGAAAGAATCCCCAAAACCCACGTCAGCCAGCCATCGTTCATTTAGCACCACCATTAAAGTCATATGATCAAAGTCGGGACTGAATTCGCCTTTCTCGTTCTTTACACCGGCGGAAAGAATGGACACATTAAAGCCGATTTGTTTAAGCAGGGCCGCAAACAGACCATTCAGTTCATAGCAGAAACCGCCTCTTCCGTTTACCACGATCTTATTAAATAATGCTTCCTCTGAAAGGAGGATCTGTTCACCTGAATGAATGCTCAGATTTTCAAACGGTACAGCAAGCAGATGCGCCAAATGTAGATCGAACAGCACCTGTTCCGAAGGTTCAAGCGGTCCATTGTAATTAATCCTCTTAAGATAAGCTCCGATATCCAGCATACCCTTCCGTAAATAATTAGTTAATTAAAATCTTTCTTACAATTAATATAAGCAATAGAAACAGTTAAAATAAATAATTTGATACCGCTTTGCCTGCGGATAACTATTTTATTCAGAAATTAATATTCCCGGGATTGGATAGCCTGTAAATGATTGTTTTTGCATCAGGGGCATCCGGCAGCAGCACAAATCCTTTTTTCTCCATCAGCCTAATTGATTTTATGTTACGGGGATCCACCTCGCCCAGGATATATTTAAGTTTCATTACATTAAAGCCGAATTTAATAACGCTGTCCAGAGCTTCCTGCATAATTCCCCTCCCCTGGAATTCAGTAAGAAGTTCAAATCCCACATCTGCGGCTGTTTCCTTCTCTGAAATATTCCACAGACAGATTGTACCTGCAAGTTCCATGCTTTTATTATCACAGACCGCCCAATAAATTGTCTCCCCGTCACTTATTCCTTTATTAACTTTATTAATAAAAGCGAGAGCCTCCTCAATTGATTTGCACAGGGGACGGTCAAGATATTCAGCTATTTTTTTATCCGAACGGATTGCAAATATACTGTCGATATCCTTTTCGGTCAGCTGCCTCAGCAGAAGGTTCTGCGTAACCAACCCGGGAAACGGTGTAAAATTATAGCTGCTCATTAGGCTTACCTGATTTCAGAGATAGCTCAAAAGGTTTATATTTATCTTCTTACCACCCGACCTGTATTCGGTTCAACGGTTACTCAACCTTGCTTCCGGAAATCTTTCTTCAGAAAGAATAATTCCGTGAGGTATTGCAATTGACAGAATCATAAACACCAGGTTCGGCTGGTGCATATAAAGTAAAAAAGAAGTCGATGAAATACAATGCGCTCCAGGATAAGCTGGATTGCGGCAAAGCCGGTTAATACCTTTGTTTCAAAGCGAGCTGGATTCTTTTGGAAGTCCGATTCTTACTGAACTGCCCATTGCAAAGTATGATGAAGTAAGAATTATTACACCTCCGCTGAGGACCGGAGACAGGAATAAAACATTTTCTGAAAAAGAAATTTTTAACGCAAAAAAGAGGTATTTATTTACCGGGGATTTGCTGATATAAAGAAGAAATCCTTTCATAATTCCTGATTAGTGATATAAGAGAAACCAAAAAATGTAAAAATTATGAAATATTTTGGCTTCGATATTTTGCAGAACGTGATGGAAAATCAGCAAAATTCAGATAAACGTACAGCACCTGATGGTGCGGACTGCAGTCAGGATGTGCTTATTGGGATGACTATTGTCTTTCTTTTATTTATTTTTGTTTGAATTTTAATTTTAAAATTAAACGATGATCTGACACTGTTTTATGAGCTTGGAAGAATACTTTGCGCCTTTCAGAGAAAATATAATCGGGCTTAATGCCGAATTCCATACTCCGTACGGAAAAAAGAAGATAATCTATGCAGACTGGATTGCCAGCGGACGTCTTTACCATGGTATAGAAAAGACAATGCTGGAGGATTTTTATCCGTTTGTGGGAAACACTCATTCGGAATCGAGCGTAACGGGGACAATGATGACAAAAGCATATCATAAAGCTCACAGTATAATTAAAGAGCATGTGAATGCAGGTCCCGATGATGTTATAATTACTGCCGGTTCCGGAATGACAAAGGTGATTAATAAATTTCAGCGTATACTGGGGTTGAAGGTTCCGGAGCAGCTCAAAGATTATATGAAACTGCCGGATTCCATGCGTCCAGTTGTTTTTGTAACTCATATGGAGCATCATTCAAACCACACCAGCTGGCTTGAAACAATTGCAGAAGTAGTTGTGATTGATCCGGATGAACAGGGTCTGGTTGATCTGCAGAATCTCAAATCCGTTCTTGAAAAATATAAAAACAGGAAACTGAAGATAGGTGCTTTCACTGCCTGCTCAAATGTTACCGGAATAAGCACACCGTATCATCAGATGGCAAAGCTTATGCACCAGAATGACGGCTACTGTTTTGTTGATTTTGCCTGTTCGGCACCATATACAAGAATTGATATGCACCCGGCTGATCCATTGGAAAAACTTGATGCGATTTTCTTTTCTCCTCATAAATTTCTCGGCGGACCCGGTACATCCGGTGTACTAATTTTTGATTCAAAGCTTTACCATAACCAGGTTCCCGACGATCCGGGCGGCGGAACAGTCGATTGGACAAATCCATGGGGACAGCATAAATTTACAAATAATATTGAACTCCGGGAGGACGGCGGAACCCCTGCGTTTTTGCAGACCATAAGGGCAGCCCTCTGTATAAAGCTTAAGGAAGAAATGGGTATTGATAACCTGGAGGAACGTGAAAAGGAGCTTGTTGATACTGCTTTCAGGCAATTAAGAAAAATTCCGGGACTTGTTATTCTTGCCGATAATATTACCGAAAGGCTTGGCGCCGTTTCTTTTTATATTCAGAATATTCACTATAATCTTATTGTAAAAATATTAAATGACAGGTTCGGAGTTCAGGTACGAGGCGGCTGCTCATGTGCAGGTACCTACGGTCATTATCTGCTTCATGTTTCACCCGGGCAGTCACAGGCTATCTCTGATAAAATCAATCATGGCGATTTTTCAGATAAACCGGGATGGGTGCGTTTGTCTATTCATCCCACAATGACAAATGAAGAACTTAATTTTATAACTAATGCCATTGCGGAAATCCGCAGCAATATTGATGAGTGGAAGAATGACTATGCTTATGATTCTTCTACAAATGAGTTCAGGAATAAACTCGGCAAAGATGACGACTCTGCTGCCGGGTGGTTTAATATTACCAGGTATGTTCATAAAGTAATCTGATTTACTGACCAGAGTACTCCATAAACCTATCTGGTTAAGGAGGATATAATGGTACTTATTTCAGGATCCTTTGAAAAAGCAAGGTTGTACATTGATACTCACTCAAAGCATTGGGGCCGCGAAACAAAACCCGGAGTGAGCATAACTATTTCACGCCAGACCGGCGCAGGAGCTGATGTGGTCAGCAAAATACTCGTCGATTATCTTAAACCCTACTGTAAAGAAGGACTTGGCTGGACAATATTTGATAAAAATCTTATCGAGAAAGTGCTTGCCGATCATAACCTCCCCGACAGACTTTCCCTCTTTTATGAGGAAAGAAAGCAGACTTTACTGCAGTCCATGGTAAATGAAATTTTCTCCGGACAAACAAGTTATGAAGTTGTTAAAAAAACAGCCAGAACTATTCTGCAGCTTGTCAATAAAGGAGAAGTAATTATTATCGGAAGGGGCGCAACCGTAATTACTGCAGGATTCAAAACCGTGTTCCATGTAAGACTGATTGCTCCTGATGAAAACAGGATTTCCCATATTATGGAAGTTTATGAGCTGACCAGAAATGAAGCGGCAGACTTTCTGAAAAGGGAGGATGAAGCAAGATACAATTTTGTAAAAAGGCATTATCATAAGGATATTAATGATCCCCTGCTGTTCGACCTGATGATAAATACGGGAAAGTGCTCCTACCACGAAGCAGCAGAAATAATATGCGGTGCCGTAGTTAAGAAATATAACCTGTTAAAGGAATAATATTTTATTTAAGGATTACCATCTTCTCAGATGCAGTAAATCCCCCGGATGTCATCCTGTAAATATATACACCTGAAGAGAGCTGGTCTGCATTTAATTTTAAACTGTGCCTGCCAGCCGGAAAATTTCCTTCCGCAATTACGTCCAATACATTGCCCAGCATATCATATAATACGATCTTAACATAACCGTAAGATTTCAGCGTGAAACCGATCAAAGTTGAGGAATTAAACGGATTCGGATAATTCTGCTCAAGGTGATAAGCCAAAGGCACCCCGGCTTCTTCCTCCGAGGAGACCAATACTCCCTCCTCCTGATTTAAATAAATAAACTGAGGGGCACTGAATGAACCTTCAGCATTTACCTGAATTATTCCGCTGCGTACTGCATTAGTATCATTCGGTGCAGCTGCAATGTATAATGAATCGTTATTACCGCCGGAGGATTCGTTCAGTATGGAGATCCACCGGGTGCCGGCAATAACTTCCGCAGTCCAGTTCAACACACCTTCCCCCTGGTTATTTATTATAACGAGAACAGTATCTCCTTCTTTCCGGATATTGAATATTCCCGGTTCCATGTTTAATATCGGCGGTACCGGGATTGCCTCAGTTAAGCTGCCGGGTACATAAAACGGCGGAATACCGAACAATGAAAGATCAGCGTTTGCGCTCGGCTGCAGGTTTTTAACTATATAGTGGCCTGGTGCCAGCCATACCGTATCGTTTACGCTAATAAGGGTTATGGGTATAGGTATGGGCGGAATATATTTAACCGCAGGACGCAGCAGGAATTTTTTGCACAACAGATCACCGTATGCAGTAGTAACAAGCTGGTCGGCCAGTCTTCTGCCTGTAACCTCAAACCGCAGGGTTAAAGATGTCGAACCAATTGTAAGAAGCGTATCTTTTGAAAAAATCGTATAGGTGGCGGAAGTCGGTGAACCAAGCCGGTAAACCGAATACCATCCTTCATAATCAAACGGAAGTGCTATGGATATCCCCCCGATTTCCTTAATGTAGTTCCATATATCTGAATTTTCAATATGGACAAATGATGAATCCGTATACGGACTCTGAATTATACTTTGAGGTACACCATATTTGGAGAGAACAAGATGAGACAGTCTGCCTTCATACTCCATATCTACCGCAAACGAGTCAATCAAATAAAATGAAAGCGAATCAACCTGATTATTGAGAGAATCATAGGGTGTGGTTTTAAAATACCATTTAAATCCCTGGACCGAAGGGAAATAATCGGATGCATTCTGCGCATATCCGTATGCGGTAAAAAACAATACAATCAAAAAAAGCTTTTTCATAATATGTCCATATTTCTTCAATAAATATGAGACAAGGAGAATTAATAAGCAATTGCCGAGGGCTTTGTTTATTTCAGCTCACCGGCTGCATCACTAAAAGGGGAAATTATGCGCGGCAGGGCACCGTACATATATGAGGTCATTATTCCGAAATTAATAACAGGTACGTCCATTAACTGAACCTGGTTAAGACGAACCCTCATCATTTTCCTGGAAAGCAGGCATCCGCTGCAGTGAATAATCAGCTTATAGCCGGAAAGATCCTCCGGAAGACTACCTCCTCTTTTGTGCTCGAAAATAATATTTTTCTGGGTGTGAAGTTTAAGCCACCCCTCTATGTTAGCTGGCGTGGATTCATCCTGCCCTTTATGATTACTGCAGGCTTCTGCAATAAGAATCTTATCCCCGTCGTTTAATCCCTCAATTTGTTTCAACCCGCGGACAAACATTGGTAAACTTCCTTTATAGCGGGACATTAGCATGGCAAAAGTGGTAAGCCTGATGTTTTCCGGAATATCAGCTGCAATCCGCATAATTATTCTGCTGTCTGCAACTATCAGGTCTGGCGGTAAATTAAGAGAGGATAATGCAAATCGTAATTCCTTCTCTTTAATTATCATTGTAACCGTACCCTCATCCAGCGCTTCTCTTATTGTCTGAATCTGCGATATAATTAATCTTCTGTTTGATGATTGGTTATCAACAGAGACTACAAAAATTACTATCCCTCCTTTTGGAACCAGGTCTTTAATAAGCGGAGGTTCCGGCTCCTTTGGCAGCATCCTGGTAACCTGCTTCTTAAGCTCGTTCAATCCGACATTTTCCTTACAGCTGATTTCAAAATGAACCAGTTTGAGGTTTTTAAGTTCAGTAAGAAGTATGGGATTAACGCCGAACTCTATTTTATTTACCGCGATGATGTATGGAAGAGATATTTTATCGAGATAGAAAAAAAGCTCCACTTCCCCGTTCGTTAAACATTCCCTTGCATCAAGTAGAACCACTGCAAAGTCTGCTGAAGAAATAGACTTTATTATGCCGGATTGTTTCCCGGCAATATCATCGGAATCATCAATTCCTGCAGTATCGACTAGTACTACCGGTCCATACGGCAGAAGCTCCATAGCTTTTGAGGCATCACCAGTTGTTGTACCTGGAATTTCACTTACATCAAAAATCTTACGTCCGAAGAATGCATTTATCAGCGAAGATTTGCCGCTGTTCTTTCTTCCGATGAAAACTATCCGGGTTTTTTCGCTCTTCATTTACCGGGGATCTTATTATTGTCCAATGAACGAAGTAATACTTATTTTAGCTTAATCTGAGATTTTGCAAAAAGTGTTCCAGAAGAATCGCCCGATTCTCAAACATATCAAACTATTATTCTCTGAATGTCCCGATTTTTACAATAATTCATTCTCTTTTTTAAGAAATCTGACAAGGATGGAGGGGTTTTGGGGGAGAGGTATAAAAAAAGCGTCCGGGGACGCTTTGTTCACAATAACTGTATATTTATTATCTGCTCAATTTACTTCTACTTCCGGGAACTTTTTTCCTGCTTTTAACGGCAATTGCAGCCAGAACACCAAGATAAAAAAGCACGCCTATTTCAATATAACCCATATTTTTATCCTCCGGATTTTAATAATATTTTCATCAACCTTCATTCCTGCAAAAGAATAATTTTCATTTTTATTAACAGGATTCATTAAAAATTTTTTATAAATAATGCCGCATTATTTTTCTTTTTCCCCTCTGCGCGGCAACTTTAAAGCCTGCTTTAGCAAAAGTGGAAGGAAGTCCTGTCCATGCAAAAGGTGCCGGCATTTCTTTCATATAGGGAGTTACGGGGTAACCCTCGATAATTTTAAAGCCGCTAGCTTTTGCATGTTTTTTCACCTCTTCAAGAAGCAGTATGCTTAATCCTTTTTTCCTCATATTCCTTCTTATGAAGAAGCAGGTTACAGCAAGCACCTTTTCATCATCTATCTTTTTAAGAACACGCGAATTCTCAAGCCTGATATATTCCTCTCTTGGTGCGAACGCACACCATCCAGCGGGTGCACCGTTGTGATAAGCAATTATACCGGGACTGACTTTTGCAACAAGTTTTTTAAACAATTTTTTATTCCCGGCACCTTTGTTCTTTTCATATTCTTTTGGCGGCAGCCTCCACGACATACACCAGCAGCCTCCGCAGGCGCCTCTTTCACCAAATAGTATTTCAATATCCTTCCATCTGCCGGAAGTTAAAAGACTAAATCCGAATTCATTTTTATCCATGCGGATAAATATAAAACCTACTTAACAATAAATAAACCCATCAGATCTTCACTGGAGGAAAGAAGCGTCTGTATATTTGCCGCTGCATCATCATCCGCATAAATTTTCCATTGATATATTTCCCCGGGTTTAAGCTGTGCCGATGCCGATCCGTCAAAATCATACCTTACCGAGGTAGTTTCTTTTGCAATTTTCGCATGTCTTATTGATCCGTTTGCATTATAACCGCCCCACAGAAGATTTCCGTTAAGATCCCTTACTTCAATAATATATTCCTTGGACTGCGGATAGGCTGTCCATGTAAAAACAGGTGCAGTGGTGTCAACTACAACCGGGATAACTGAATCCGGTGGATTCGTGGGGGAATTAAGAACTATTGCGCCTGTAACGCTGAAGTTGAGAGTTGTGCTGCCGGTGTCTGCAGTAAATGTAACATCAAGACCACCCGGGTTTTTAAAAATCCAGTCAGGATCCATAACGTAACCGTCGTTTTGGAGTGAAGCCCATGCCAGGTATTCCCCTTTGGGAATTCCGGTTAATGAATACAGCCTGTTCTCATTGATCTTTGTAGCAAGTCCGTTTACAGCTGAGGCTGTTTCCCTGTCCAGCAGAGTTACATCAACAATACCGTTATTTACAGCAAGAAAGGTTACCGAACCGGATAATGTGGAACCAATAACCTGCTGAATGGAAATTTCCTGGGTAACTGCGCCCTGCGACTGCGATAATGTAACCTGTGGTGTTGATGAAGCTACATAGCCTATCCTGAATGCGCTAAGAGTGTATGATTCATAAGGAAGATTAAAAAGCACATAATATCCGTCAGGACCGGTGTAAGTTGAATAGCTGTTCCCGGACCCATCAACTGCTTTAACCAGTATGCCCGCTACTTTGGGATTTACAAATCCGCTTACCATACCAAAGGTTCCCGGATAAGAGGGCATGAAATAAACGCCTCCTGCAGTTTGTCCCGCAGCTGCGCTGAACGGAACCGGCGTAATATACGGCGGGGGCACTTCCTTAAAATTCTGTGCAGAGATCTTTACGAAAAAGGTGCCCGGATCAACATTCTCAAACGATGCCACACCGCTTGCATCCGTGGCTCCTCTTCTTAATGAATTGTTGTTGGCAGCATTATAAAGAATAACATTTGCACCCTGTATAACCGCAGAATCTGCAGCAGATCTTACTACAATATTAACTGTTGCAAATACAGGGGTAACGGGACTTTCATCATCACTACAGCCTGCCGCTGAAAGTATTGAAATGATGACTAATAATCTTAAAATATATTTATTTAACATTTTATTCCTTTTAAATTCTAAACAAAGCAACATTAAAATGGGCAATATTCATACCATTGTGTTTTAATTATTATAACAGGTTTTTCAACTTTCCGAACACACCTTTGTGTGAAAAATCCAAAATTTACCGGATTTTTTTACATATTCATATGTTTAACCAGTAAAACCACATTTTTAAATATTGCATCGATAGTTTTCGCCGGCCGGTTCAAATTCTCCCGGAAACCGGCACTCTTAGAAGTTTCAAAAGGACAGGATGGTCCTTTTTGATTTTAATACATTACACCGTTTGTTCCACATAAGTTAAAATGGACTTTTTTCTGTACAATAACCCGTTTACCCTGCGCTTACCTTGCGCTTACCTTGCGCTTACCTTTCGGCTATCTCCACAGATTCGTGCAGGGTAAGCAGAGGGTAAGCGGAAACTGGCCGGCGGTTAAGTATAATTCTGAATGCAGAAGGTGTAAAAGCTATAAATAA
>DJMM01000074.1 GCA_002435365.1 Ignavibacteriales bacterium UBA6490 | reverse complement strand
GATCTCTTTTTGGGGGGCAGGTCAGTTGGATTTATTGCTATTGAAGGTTCATTATTATTGATGTAAGAACTTTGAAAGTAACTTGCATCAAAATTTTGAACGATTTGTGAAAAGAGGGTAGCAGCAAATACTAGTAACAAGAAAATAGTTTTCATATATCCTCCCATTATTGTTTAGTCCCGATAAGTATTTTAGCGTTATATGTGTCGTATCCGACACAGTAAATTTTATTTTCAGTTACAAATAATCCCCACAGGACATAGAATGTTTCACGGGTATGGATCAGTTTCCAGGTACTCCCATTGTAATGATATATAGATCCATTAGCAGACATTGCCACAATATTATTGCTGTTTGTTCCCCTGATCTTGATGATATCAGACGAAGGAATAAAATCACCTCCCGACCAGATGTTGTTAATTCGTTTATAAATTCTGCGCCCAGCGACATAAATTTCATTGCTGTTTTTAACCCAGATGGAGTAATTCGGACCAATAATATTGCCTGGAATTCCTGCTATTCCAGTTTCCTTGCTGATACTCCAGGTAGATCCATCAAAGAAGTAAATTCTATCTTCTACATTTGCAGTCCTGGATGCTAAAGCATAAACTTCTGTAGCACTAAAACCTGCTATATCGTAAAACAATCGATCATTCTCACTTAAAACCTCAGTCCTTTGCTGTCCATCCCAGTGATAGAGTTTGGGTGCAAATTCAATTCCGACATATATATCATTACTGCTTGAACCCCAAATTGAAATCTTGGGTCCTATTCCGCTTAATTGCTCATACCTTTTCCAGGAGGTGCCATCATAATTAAAAACACCACCTCCACAAACCCAAATATTATCTTTACTGAATCCATGAGCAGCATTTCCTCCGACAGTACTATCAAAATCCCACTTATAACCATCCCAATGTATTCCACCATAAAATTTGTTATCGATATAAACCCCTCCAAATACCCACATATCATTGTCACTGCTTCCCCATACCCCTTTTAGTTCACTTGTAAATTCACCAACAGAAATCAGTTCCCAGGTGTAGTTTGAAGATGTCGTATCAAGTGTTCTTGCTTCAACTGTGGGGCTTGTATCTTTAATTTTTCCTGATGAATCTGTAAGAGCAGCATAATATTTATATAGATAGTTAATTGTAAGTCCTAATCCTGCATTATCATCATAAATGGATGTATCGCTTACATTTGCAGGGTATCTTGCGATTACATTCTGATATGGTCCGACTACCCTGTAAAGATTTATCCAGGCCGGAGGGTTATAATTTGTGGTTTTGATATTAATAGTTACGGATCTGAGTGTAGCATCTTCCACTGAAACTGTTACAGTGTCTTTTTTCTGCTGGGTGTTATCTGGAGGGGCAATTGGATCATCCTTGCAGGATGGGATAATCAACAGAATAAAAAAGAATAGGAAATATTTTAGGACAGTACCTGTTTCCGAACAAATAAACCACATTTTTAACTCCCTGGATATTTATTCAGTGTAATTTTACCTATAACAAAAGNNAATCGTGGTTCAGACAAAAGCATTATGGAAATAGAAAGCGAGTATATAAGGGATTTCCATTTCCAAATGAAGCATTACTCCTATGCTTGACGAAAAACCGGGTTAGTTCCATCTCTCCTTTATGTCCCTCTTATTCATGTTTTAGCCAGGGGGATAAATTAATGGTCTGCACGGGTAAATAACTGTGTAAAAAGTTCAGATCCGAACTAACCTTGTCATGCAGCTTGACATCGGAATTGTATTGACAGGCTGCAGCTATAAACCGTGCTTTTTCGATTTAATAAATGCAGCCTGTTCTTTCAATCTCCGAATTTTGCAGAGGTTTAGCAGAACCTGATCCTGTCCGTTATTTCCTCCATCCCGGAAATCTTCCCGGTGTATAGGGAGCTCCTGATTTTTCAAGAAGATTTTCCAGGTTCTTTACATCATCATCAATTTTTTTCAACGAAGCAAGCACTTCATCGCATTTAGCTGCAGCAGCATCATAAGATCTGATAAAAGTTTCGGTCGGTGCTGCCGTGGTACTCCAGAGAGCACCAGAAATCAGATCAACCCTGTCTTTTACAGATGTCGGCGAACCACCCTCATAACGTGCCCTCAGGGGGTCCCCGTTAAGTTTACGGTTAAAATCTTTAAGATCCTGTTCAATACCTAAAACTTTTTGATATGTTTCTTCCGGGGCAGTTGTTAAGTTAAGCGCAGCTTTTTTAAAATATGAGATCTTATCTGAAAGACTGCTTCTGTAAGCATCCGCAGCACTCAGAGTTCTTATAAGCTCAGCAGTTTTTTTGTTAAAGGCATCGAGGGCAAGTTTGTCCTCTGCGGGAAGAATTGTAATGTTCAGAGGTTTGCATATAAATTCTTTCCGCGGCACCAGTTCAGTATATTTTCCATCACTGAATTTCGACAGCGAAACGTAATATTTACCGGGTACCGCCATATATCCTTTATCCGGTTCGAACCAGGGGATTGAATAGTCAAATTCNNCCCTTTTTCTGTTTTTCCTTCTCTTCATCTCTTCTTTTCTGTTTTAGTGTTTTTATTTCATCCCTTAGGTAGTATGTAAATACTGCACCAACTTCCGGGTTCGGTGCTGAATAAAAACTTGCTCCCTGGAAAGCGGTTCCCCTGAAGCCGAACGGATTTGACCGAATGAACATCTCTGCATCTTTTACTGGGAAAATCTCCGCTTCCTTTTTTAGTGTTTCTTTCGACAGATATCTAAGCGGTGAATAATCATCAAGTATGAATACTCCTCTGCCGAATGTGGAAACCACCAGGTCATTTTCCCTTCTTTGAATATCAATATCCATTGCGCAGGCAGGGGGGATGCCGTTTTTCAGAGGGATCCATTCTTCTCCTCCGTTATTTGTAAAATAAACACCGAACTGAGTTCCTATGAACAAAAGGTTTTTATCAACATGATCTTCCGCTACCGAATATGTACTTCCTTTTACAGGGAGATTTCCGTTTATTGGGAACCAGCTTTCACCGCCGTTTGTAGTTTTATATACGTAAGGATTATAGTCGCCGCCCATAAAATTCTGGCAGGCTGCATAGGCAGTCTTTTTATCGAAGTTTGAAGCTACTATATGATGAATCCTTGTATACTCGGGAAGACCCTTGGTATTTGAGCGAATCCAGTTTTTACCTCCGTCAGTTGTAAAATGGATAAGCCCGTCGCCGGATCCGGCATAAAGAACATTTTCATCCAGGGGTGATTCAGCAAGAGTTGAAAGCTGTGCCATGGAAGCAATGCGCGTAAGCTGATCTATGCTCCAGCTTTGCCCCATAAGTTTCTGAAAATTTTTAGGATATCCCCGGGTAAGGTCGCCGCTAAGTTCAATCCAGCTGCTTCCCTGGTCGTCGCTTCGGAATACTTTATTTCCGCCGAAGTAAAGTCTTTTGTTATCATGTCTGGAAATAATAAAGGCAGCATCCCAGTCGAACCGGTATGCGGTATCTGCAAAGTCGAACGGCTTAATGAAAAGATTCTCGCCGCTTTTTTTATCAAAGCGAACCAGGCCGCCGTTCTGGGACTGCGAATAAACGATGTTAGGGTTTTTCCAGTCGACCTGAGTTTCAAACCCATCACCTGAATTTGTAAAAAGCCAGTCCTGGTTCAGAATTCCGGCAGAGCTGATAGTTCTTGAAGGTCCGCCCAGGCTGTTATTATCCTGTGTTCCTATATATACATTATAGAAGGGTTCGGCATTGTCGGTAGTAACTTTATAGATTTCGGCGATTGGGATATTGGATTTGAAGTCCCAGTTTTGTGCCATATCAAAAGTTTCATACACACCGCCGTCGCATCCTGCAATAATATGTCTATTATCAGCGGGATCTATCCACAGCGCATGATTATCTACATGTTTAAGATTGTCACCAAGGTTCTGCCATGTTTTTCCGCCATCGTTTGAAACCTGAATAAACGTATCATTTGAGTAAACACGGTTAACGTCCCTGGTATCGCACTGCAGTTCATTGTAATAAAACGGAGCAGATGCATTATAATTGCTCTGCTTTGTCCAGCTTGCACCGCGGTCAGTACTTTTGTAAACACCCTTATCTTTTTCAGTGGCTTCAACAATTGCATAAATATAATCCGGATCCGCGGGTGATATTGACATACCGATGCGGCCCACATCTTCAGAAGGAAGTCCGTTAGTTAATTTTTCCCATGTTTCACCGTTATCCAGCGAGCGGTAAATACCGCTTTCGGTACCTCCGTAAACACCGGTATATAAATTTCTCATTCGCTGATGCATTGTGGCATACAATAAGTTAGGGAATCTGGGATCCATATGGACCTGGTAGCAACCGGTATACTGGCTTATCTTCAATACATTATTCCAGGTCTTTCCTCCGTCCGTTGATTTAAAAACACCCCTGTCGCCGCCGGGATTTCTCTGAGAGCCCATTGCAGCAACATACACAAGGTTCGAATTTTGAGGATCAACAACAATTTCACCGATCTGTTCAGAAGAGTTTAGTCCCATATTTTTCCATGACTTCCCGCCGTCCTCGCTTTTATAAACACCGTCGCCATAAATAACATTACTCTGACCCTGGTTTTCGCCGGTCCCAACCCACACAATATTGGTATTGGAAGGGTCATAGGTAACTGCCCCGATGGCATAGGATGGATTGGAATCGAACACCGGTTCAAATGTAGTTCCGCTGTTTGTTGTTTTCCACAGGGAGCCGTGGCCTGATGCCGCGAAATATTCTCTATGATTGCCTGGATTAACTTCTATATCAATTACACGTCCGCCTGTAACAGCCGGACCGATGCTGCGGAATTTTAGTCCTGACATCGGAATTTTTTTAAGTGAATCAGGCTCCGAGTTTTTCTGTGGAAATAAAAATGCGGAGAAAAAAATAATCAAACTTAATGCAACTAATTTTTTCATTTTGATAATCCGGGATATGATTAATAAAGGTTTTAATATATTAGTGGAAAGTTAAAGTATAGATTTCATATATTCAATCAGCAGAAAAGGTACGTTGGTTTATTGAGTCATATTACAGGTTAAAGTTCAGATGAAAAATGTTAATTATAAGCAAAGGTTTTTAGCTCATTCCCAGGTACATACCGCCGAAATATGGTATCAGCCAGATAAGCCATACAATTATGCTGAAACGGTGGAAGCTTTTGCGCAGCGATTCCTGCTTTTTGAGAACTACCCAGGTAGCCCAGCTGGCATGAAAAAGCATAAGCCATAAGGCAATCTGCCCGGTTAAAGTATGAGGTTCCAGAATGTCAAACGGGTGGGTTGAAATAAGGTGCATTGTCCATGTTCCCGAGACGTCAAATAAGAATCCGGTCCAGAAAGCAATGGTATGCCAGGTTTTTAAATATCTTGCAATCCTTTCGGCCCATACTCCAAGGCTGTAAAATAAAAGTGCAAGCGTAATAAGAATTGTTGATAAAACTACAAGTCCGGACATATTACTCTGAATAACTTTAATTTATGTTAGTAATGCAGGAGACTGCTTACGAAGTTTTCCGTTTGCAATATAGTAAACATAAATATTAAAAATTTATGTGTATAGAATCTATTTTAAACGTAATTTACTTATACTGAGTTAAGAGATTTTATTAACAAGTTCAAAAGATGTATCAATGAAAACATATTTACAATCAATAGTTTTGATCTTCCTGCTGACAGCTTCGGCATTTTCCAATTATAACACTCCGGGTACAGGTGTTAAATGGAACCTGGATGACCTGGTAACTAATTCGGGCGGGCTGGTAACTTTTTCAGGCGGGGAATATTTTGTAAACGACACTATCCGTATTAGCCTTAACGACACTTTATATATTTATGATAATGCGGTAGTTAAATTTGCGGCAGCCACATTTCTTTCGGTAAGGGGCACATTGTTGATTAATCCTCCGTTGAATGTAACATTCACCGCTATTAATACAACTGACGGTTATCTGGGAATGCGTATCGATACCAGCAGCACCAGCGAACTGAGAAAACTTACCTTTGAGTATGCCGTATCGCTGAGACTTAATGACTGCAGTCCGGTTATTGACAGCTGCATAATCAGGTACAATAATAATGCGACTTCCACCTCTTTCGGCAACGGGGCGATAGCCTTATTCAGAGCCAGTCCTTTAATCACAAACTCGCTTTTCCTTGAAAATAAAAGGGCTGCTATCCAGGGAGGAGCGAATATTGCAAATGCTCCCAAAATAATCGGGAATACTTTTCTCGGGAATGACGTAACAAATGCAAATGTACCGCAGATAAATCTTGGAACTACTGGCTCCGATACCACAAAAATATTAAATAACCGGATATTGCGCGCATCTACAAATTCAGGAGGAATTGGATTTCTGCCCATCGGTACGGTAAATGCCGTAATTACAGGTAATTTAATTATTAACAACCGCTACGGGATGACCTTCAACGGAGGTTCGAATATCAATGCTTTAATAAGCTATAATCAGATCGACAGCAATAATACGCAGGGCGATCCGATGCTTGGAGGCAGCGGCATTGCATTTTCGGGCGGCAGTTCGACCAGCCACCAGAATTCAATTGTTACAGGAAATCTGATCAGATGGAATTTATGGGGAGTGACAATTCAGAATGGTTCAAGACCGAACCTGGGAAACCTTTTTAATGCAGACACCACAGACGACGGCAAAAATGTTTTTCTGGAGAATAATAACTCGTCAACTCCGCTGATCGATCTTTATAATAACAGCACCGATACCATATATGCACAGAATAATTTCTGGGGAAGTGATGATTCTTTATTTATTGAAATGAGAATTTTTCACTATCCCGACAATAACGCGTTAGGACCTGTATATTATACGCCTTACATAATCCCGGTTGAACTGCTCACATTCAGTGCAGATGTTTTGGGAAATTCTGTCCGGATTAAATGGCAGACAGCTACCGAGCTTAACAATAACGGATTTGAACTGCTCAGAAATGGTGAAGCAATTGCATTTATTCCGGGAAACGGAACTACTGCAGAAATAAAAAATTATTCATATACTGATAAAAATGTTTCTGCAGGAAAAGTCAGGTATGCTTTAATTCAGCTTGATTATGACGGAACCAGGACTGTTATTAAAGAGGCTGAAGTTGAAATTGAATCGATGCCGTTGACTTATGCATTGATGCAGAACTATCCAAATCCGTTTAACCCGGCCACAAAAATCAATTTCTCAATTCCGGTGCAGGAGCATGTATCGCTGAAAATTTATAATGTGCTGGGTTCCGAAGTAGCCGGATTGATTAATGAAGTAAAAGAAGCCGGAAACTATACTGCTGAAATTGATATGAATAAATCAGGATTGAGTTCCGGTGTTTATTTCTATACTTTAAAGGCAGGCAGCTTCAAACAGACCAGAAAAATGGTAATCCTGAAATAACTATCGTACCGTTCGGTTAATAATTTATGGCTGTTCCTGATGGAGCAGCCTTTTTTATAAAATCAACCGGTACAAAAACCCGCTCAATGGTAATTTGAAACAGCAGCTTCTTAACTTTTAATCTTTGAGCCTGCCCGCGGCAGGTTGGCTTTGAACTTTGAGAAATCGGTAATGATTATAACTACTGCCGAAATAATAATTATAGCGGCAATAATGGATTTAGAGGTAAGCTCCTCACCAGCCAGAAGCCATCCCAGTATAACTGCAACTATCGGATTCACATAAGCATAGGTTGTTGCTTTGGAAGGTCCCGCATTATGCAGCAGCCAGATATAGGACGAAAAAGCGATAAGGGAGCCGAAAATTATAAGATAAATTACAGCCAGCAGGGAGCGGGTGGAAATTGCTGCAGGATCAAACGAAGTAAATTCTCCGGCAATCAGGCTCGCGCTCATCAGTCCGATCCCTCCCGCTATCATTTGAAGTGAAGCAGATAGCGGTCCGGATTTTGGAAGAACTGCATGCTTTGTGTATACAGAGCCGATTGACCATGACAATGAAGCCGCAATGAGAACCAGGGCACCGGCAAGATCAAGACTTCCTCCGCTGATTATATGCTCAGGTGATATTAGGAAAAATAATCCTATAAATCCGAGGAAAACCCCGATAGTGTTTTTAAGTGAGTTCTTTTTTTCAAGGGAAAATATAAGATTTATGATAACTACCCATATCGGAACGGTTGAAATGAGCAGTGCTGTTAATCCTGAATTGATAAACTGTTCCGCCCACACCACACCGCCGTTGCCCCCCAGCAGCATCAATAAACCGATAATAGCAGCAGATTTATATTGTGCTGGTCCTAACTTTTCCTTTGAACGGTTTGAAAACAAATAAAGTATTGCGCCGGCAACAATAAAGCGGACACCCGCCATCAAAAAAGGCGGTATTGTCTCGATGGCGAACCTTATTCCGAGATAGGTTGAACCCCATATTAAATATACCGCGGCAAAAGCAAGTATAAGTTTTAAGCTTGAAAGTTTATCTGTTGTCATTAATCTTTTTTTTATTCAGCAAAAGTAAGGATATTTTGATAAATAAATATGCTGGTACAGTTTGGGTCAAGTCCAACACACCCCCTGCCCCCTCTCGAGAGGGGAGTTAAGTCTGGCAAATTATTTCTATTAATTAGAGATTGAGAAAATTATATACATAATGAAACGATAGGTTTATTTTTATAAAATTAAAATTCCTCCCCTCTCAAGAGGGGAGAGTAAGTCTGTAAAATCATGTCTCTTAATTAGATACTGAGGAAATTATCTACACATTGGTACGATAGGTTTATTATAATAAAATCAAAATCCATCCCCTCTCGAGAGGGAATTAAAAGGTGTGTTGTTTCATTATCAACCAACCAATCAATCAACCAACCAATCATTCTTTTAATCCTGTAAATCCAGCAGCTGACGGATGCTGATCCCATGAATCGAGGTTCAGAAGATTGACAGGTCACGTCATCATTCAAAGCGCTGTATTAACTGTGGCGTGACCTGTCACTACATATGATATTGGAATAACGACGAATGACAATGTATGACGATCGTATGACAATGTATGACAATTGTATGACAACGTATGACTATCGTACTACCCTAACTTTGAACCGTCCCGCGAAGCGGGGAATATAATTCTTTACAATCCTCTGACAATTTTATGACAATCTTAAATTCCTATATATCTATTATAACAGCGTAAAAACTACAGATACAATATGCAAACTGACATTTACCATGTGATCTTTAATCCCGCCGCGGGCGGCGGTAAATCCAGGAGTAGAAAAAATATGATAGCAGGTCTGCTGACAAAATACTTCGGAGAGAATTATAATTTGTATGAAACCAGGTTTAACAGAGACGCGGAGAATATTACCAGGTACCTCAGCAGAAGAGGCTGCAAAAATTTTATTGCTGTTGGCGGAGACGGAACAATACACGAAATAGTCAACGGATTATTCACTGATGGAAAGCTCTTTAACTCTGAAATAAGACTTGGCATTATAAGCAGCGGAACAGGGGAAGGATTTGCGCAAAGCTTCGGGCTGCCGCGGAACACAGAACAGCAGATAAAAATTATCAGAAGTAACAAAACCAGACTCGCCGATCTGGGCAGAATAAAATTTAATTCCGCTGATAATCGGAAGAGCGATGTAATTTTTATAAATGAGTTTCAGGCTGGTATCGGAGGAGAGGTTGTAAAAAGTGTTCAGGGGAAGCAAAAAATATTAGGAGGCACAATTGCTTACGGCGTCAAAACACTTCTGAAAGCAATTACCTGCAGAAATAAGCAGATGAACCTTTGCGTTGATAATAAAGACTCCATTAATAGTGAGTTTCTTGGAATTCTTGCTGCAAATGGTTCAACTATGGGAGGATCAATGAAACTTGCCCCTGGAGCAGATCCCTGCGATAACTCACTGAACCTGCTGATAATGCATTCTATGAGACTCACCAAAAGATTAAAAGCCTTTACTAAGATTTATAACGGATCACATGTTAATTCCCGGTATTTCGGCTATAAAAAAATAAGTTCTCTCTCGTTATCGTCAACAGAAAATGTGCCGGTTGAAGCAGACGGCGAGGTGCTCGGATACCTGCCCTGCTATGTTGAAATAATACCTTCTGCATTAAAAATATTTTCACCTTAAGGAGGATATGATGAAGCAAGCAATTAAATATTTAAACAAACTGGAATTTGAATACAGGATATTCGTTTCATTGGGAATAGTAATATTTACCTGCTTTCTCTCCTTTAATTACTACGCCGGTGATTATGCTATCGTACAGATAATCGGAAACACAGTATCCGCGGAGCCGGTATTTACCTTAAAATCAACATTTGTTGTACTGTCGGTGGTAATGATTATTGTAAGTCTTTTAAGAATGTGGGCGGGAAGCCTGCTGAGCTCTAAAAGAGTAATGTCATTCAAAATTAAAGATGATATGCTTGTAACCGCCGGACCATATAAACTGACCCGCAATCCAATCTATTTTTCGGATATTGCTGCCATAACCGGATTTTCATTATGCCTGCCGCTTCCCGGTATTTTAATGCCGGTTTTGTTTTATCTGCACTACGTAAGGCTCATAAAATACGAAGAGTCTTTTCTCTCTGAAAATTTCAGGTCAGCTTACAAAAATTTTTCACTGGAAGCGCCAAGACTGATTCCGAATGTAAAAAGCATCAGAACATTCATGCGTGAAAAAAACTTCTTCATCAATTATGACGGATTTATGAATAACTCGCTCTACCTCTTATTCATTCCCGGATTTATTGCTGCAGCATTTACCTATAATTTTGTTACAGCAATAATTATCGGTTCACCGGGAGTTGTTTACTGGGCAGTGGTGCATACCCGGATCGGCACAAAAAAAGATGCTCCGAAAAAGAAAAATCCCGGGTCAAAAGTATTTTCCGGTGTGCTTTATTCGCAGTGCTGGGAAGATCCCCGTATCGACAGAACTGCATTTAACATAAAAGAAAATGATACTGTTTTTTCAATAACCTCAGGCGGGTGCAACCTTCTGGCATTCCTAATCGATAATCCTAAGAAGGTAATTGCCCTTGATCTCAATCCGCACCAGAACTACCTGCTTGAATTAAAAATGGCGGCAATCAGAAACCTGGACTATAACAACTTCATATCTTTCCTGGGAGTGACAGAATCCGCCATCAGACTGAAAATTTATGACAGAATAAAAGAAAATTTAAGTGCTGAAGCCCGAAATTTCTGGGATAAAAATACCGCTCTTATCGAAAACGGAATAATCCACTGCGGCAGATTTGAGAATTATATGAAACTGCTGAGAACCGTACTTAACCTGATCATCGGAAGAAAAAATATTAATAAATTCTTCCGGACATTCGGAAAAGATGCCCTTGCTGAACTCTATAACCGGAAGTGGAATAACCGCAGATGGAAACTCTTTACTAAAATTCTTCTGAGCAGAAAAACAATGTCCCTTCTGTTCGATAAGAACTTTTTCAAATATGTAAATGATACATTTTCCTTCGGAGATCATTTTGCGGTGAAGACATGGACAGCATTGACCTGTCTGCCTATCCGGAGCAACAATTTTCTGTCGTACATCCTGCTCGGAAATTATTATGACGTTAACAACCTTCCGCTTTACCTGAGAAGAGAGAATTTTAATATCATAAAAACAAGGCTGGACAGGGTATCCATCATAAATGACAACTGTGAAAATTATTTCAGCCGCCTGCCGGAGTCTTCCGTTGATAAATTCAATTTCACAAATATATTCGAGTGGATGTCAGAGCAGGAATTTGAGAAACTGCTGACTGAAACCATAAGAGTGGCATCGGATAATGCAGTAATCACTTACAGAAATCTCCTGGTTCCGCGCGAACACCCTGCCAGCCTTTCAGCACAGATAAAATCCAGGAAGCAGATGGCAGAACTTCTGCACAGGAGAGATCTTTCATTCATATACAACAACTATGTGGTTGAGGAAATTACTAAAGAGGAAGCACAATGCTTTACAGAACAGCTGCAGTTTCAGAACGCAAAGAGCTGAGAGATTTTCTTAAACTGCCGTATACAGTTTATGCTGGCGACAGGAACTGGATTCCGCCACTGGAATCGGAAGTAAGGAGAACTCTGAATAAAAGAAAAAATCCTTATTTCAGGAATGCAGCTCTGCAGCTGTTCAACTGCTATAAAGATAATGCCATAGCTGCCAGGACAGCGGTTATTATAAACAGGGCGTATGATAAAGAGTTTAATAAAAGGACCGCACTATTTGGTTTTTTTGAATGCATAAATGATCGATATGCTGCTGAAGAGCTATTTAAAGAGGTTTTTAATTACTGCAGGGAAAATGAAGTAAAACAGATCATCGGTCCATTTAATCCGAATCATTATTCGGAAACAGGACTGCAGATCTCAGAATTTGATACTCCTCCCTCTTTTTTTCAGACTTATAATCCTCCATACTATTATGAGCTACTGGATCAGCTGGGCTTTATTATAAGTAAAAAAATCCATACCCGGAAAAGAGAAAATATAAACGAGTATCTGAAAGACAGATTCGGGAATAAAAATATCACCATCCCTCCGGAATATTCCTTCCGGCAGTTTGATCCCGGGAAAAAAGAGGCAGAGCTCGAAGTATTAAGAAATATCTACAATGACGCATTTGAGGAGAATCCTTTTTTCCTTCCGGTAAGCAGGGACGAATATTTATTTGCAGCGAAATACCTGAGCCTTGTCACTGATCCCCACCTTCTTTTATTTGCAGAATATAAAGGAGAAGCCGTGGGTGTTATTCATTTTGCTCTGGATATCAACCCGCTGCTGAAGGAATTTAAAGGCAGAACCGGAATAATCAAGCTGATTAAATTTTTCCGGGGAAGGAAAAAGATCGACAGGTTGATCTTCTACGCTACCGGAATAAAAAAATCGCACCGGAATACAAAAACAATCCAGGTGCTTTTAAAAGCAGTAATTGATACTGCCCGAAAATATGGTGCTCTTGAAACAACCTGGATGAGCTATGATAATATAGCAGCCATCGGCTCCGCTAAAAAACTGGGACTGGAACCGGATAAGGAATTTGCCATCCTGAGCAGGGAAATATAATCCCGTTTTTTACTTCATTATGACATTTCTATGACAAAAAGCCCCCTGATCAGGCTTACTTTTAATCAGAAACTTTTAATGGAACAGAAGTGAAACCTGAAGATTGGAAACTGAATATAAGCCCGGAGGGCGAAATTCTTATTGCGGGGACAAATCTTAACCTTCTTGCTGAAAACTGCGGCACCCCCTTGTTTGTCCTTAATGAAGATCTTCTGAAAGAAACCGCAGAAGATCTTAAAAGGAATTTAAATAATATTTACCCGGGGAAAGCATCAGTTCATTATCCGTTCAAATGCAATTCCGTACCAGCTGTAATAGAAACAATCAGGGATCTGGGAATTAAGGCAGAAGTAATGACAGCGTTTGAGCTTTACCTTGCCAGGGCAGCAGGATTCAGGGAAGATGAGATCATTGCAAACGGTCCCTGCAAAACAGAATCGTTCCTGACTGACTGTCTTGATCTGAAGCTTGTAATTATAGACTCAGTAAGTGAACTTAAAGAGCTTGCTGCAGTTACCCGAAAATGCGGGAGGGGAGCCGATATACTTTTAAGAATTAATCCTGATTATACCCCCGAAGGAATGAACAGCGGTTCCGCTACCGGAAGCAGAAAAGGATCGGTATTCGGACTGGATATTAAAACAGGAGAAGCTTCACAGGCGCTAACCATAATTAAAAACTCTGAGTTGCTTAGATTTAAGGGCATCCATATTCATATCGGAACAGGCGTAAGAAATCCCCGCGATTATTATAAAGTCATAATCTCTCTCAGGAAGCTTATGGAAGAAATTAACAAAGCAGGATTCAGCATAAGCATACTTGATACCGGGGGAGGCTTTGCTTCACCGAATACAAGGGGACTTACTTCAAAAGAGCTTCTTCTGTACCAGGGATTCAAGAAATTTCCAAAAGGATCCGGTTATTCAGGTGTAAATATCTCAGATTATTTTACAGCAATTACCGAGGGGATTTTGCAAATATTTAAGGAATCGCTGCCGGAGCTTATAATAGAGCCCGGCAGATACATTACCAGTCAAAGCCAGCTGCTTCTGCTTAAAGTTCACAGAATAAAAGAAAGAAAGGGTGCGGGGAAATGGCTCATAACAGACGGAGGCATAGGCACGGTAGCAATGCCCGCATATTATGAGTACCATGAAATTTTTCCTTGCCGCAATGCCGGCAGAAAACCGAAACAGAGAGTCACAATTTCCGGTCCATGCTGTTTTGCAGAAGACGTTATTTACAAGAACAAACTGATGCCGGAGATCGATGAAGGGGAAATAATAGCGGTAATGGACTGCGGCGCCTATTTCACCCAGTGGGAATCGAATTTCGGTTTTCCAAAAGCGGGGATAGTATCAGTTAATGAAAACGGACATAAACTTATAAGAAAACGGGAAACATCTGAACAGATGCTTCTCAGAGATATCTGGAGAAACAATCATGAAATTTGCAGTAATAAAAAACAACAGCAATTTGCTCAGGGATAAAGTTGCGGATTCGGTGGTAGAAAGATGTCTGCAGCACGGCCATACTCTGTCGGACGATCTTTACGATGTGAATTTTATCCTTAATCTTACCAGCATAGATGATCCGCAGGTATTCAAAAGAAGATCCAAGAGCATATTCTTAATAACCATCGTATCCGGAGAGGGACTTAACGGAACACTGCAGTCAACCTGCTACACCACGCTGATCAAGACATTTGCGAACATGGTGATTTGCGCTGTGCCTTCCGGGAACAATGATCCGGCCGGGTCGCATATCTGGTTCACTACACCGGAAGCAGGATTTTATGACGCCGATTTTGATCCTGAAAGAATTTACAGCCTGATGATACCGGTTGCCGGCGCGCACTATGCAACAGACAACAGGTTTACTACCGATCTTCCGCGAAGATATTACAAGCCTTCACCGGTCGTTAAGGAAATAATTAAATACGGTAAAGTAATGAACGAGATGGGAGTGCTGCCTACGCCGTTCCCGTTAAGGGAGCTGCTCAGCGAGGAAGATATGCTTCATCTTTACAGGGTATTCGGAATAACCGGGGCAAGCTACGGTAATTTAAGCGCCAGGGAGAGTATTGAAGAATTTGAACCGCCGGTTTTCTGGATGACCGGAAGGGGAGTGAATAAATCGAATATTTCGGAACCGGGAAAGGATGTTCTGCTGGTTAAGGGATTCGATTTTGAAACCGGAACCGCGGAAATCAGTCAGCCCGTTGGTTATAATACTAAGGCGAGAGTGTCTGTGGATGCGGTGGAGCATGCCCTTATTTACAGGAATTTTCCGGAGACCGGTGCAATCATTCATCTGCATGCCTGGATGGACGGTGTAGTCTGTACGCATCAGAATCATCCCTGCGGAACAGTGGAGCTGGCAAATGAGGTTGCCGGGCTGCTGCGCAGGACCGGAAATCCATCGTCGGCGGTAGTTGGATTAAAAAATCATGGACTCACAATTACCGGAGAAAGTCTTGCTGACATATTCACCAGAATTTCAGGTAAGCTGAAAACCAAAGTACCGATGTTTGCGTAATATGGAAGCATACTCTTTAAAAATATTGAAAAGCCGACCGGGGAGACTGCTGATAACAGTAGCCGGAATTTCACTCTGCATCATCCTTATGCTGTTCCTGCTCGGAATTTACAAGGGTGTGGCCGACGGATCTGTTGAGTATATAAAAAGGAACGATGCCGATCTTTGGGTGCTTCAGAAAAGCGCGGATAATATTCTCAGAGGGACTTCTATACTAAGCACCTTCCAGATGATGCAGGTATTTAATTATGATAATGTTGAAAATATTGCGCCTGTTATGCTGGTGCTTTCATCAGTTAAGATAAAAGGGAAAACGGGGACAATATTTTTATGCGGCTATAACACCAGCTCTGACCTTGGAGGGCCGCCCCATATAGTAAAGGGACGGAAAGTTGAAAAGCTGAATGAGATAGTGCTTGACAGATCATTTGCACAGAAGCATAAAATCGGGCCGGGGGATTATGTAACGATAATGGAAGATTCGCTGAAGGTCGTCGGAATCTGCAGCGGCACTAATGCTTTTGTAATACAATATGGATTTGCTGCCATCCGGAAAGTCCATTCCTTAATCGGATATAATGACATATATACCTGTTTTCTTATAAAGCTGAAAAATAATAAAGATATAAACAGGGCAGCCGCTGAGCTTGCCGCAATAATGCCGGGCTGCAATGTTTACACACATGAGCAGTTCATAAAAAATAATATGAAAGAGATGGAAGCAGGCATACTGCCTTTGCTTTACACTATAGCTGCCATAAGCGGCATAGTACTTATTACCATACTCAGTCTGATTTTATCGATAAATATTCTGGAGAAGAAAAAAGAATTTGCGGTAATGAAGATACTCGGATGTCCCGGGAATTTCCTGCCGGGACTGATCTTTTCGCAGGCGCTTGTAATTGCACTGCTGTCGGCTGCGGCAGGGTTAACATTTTACTTTCCACTTGTAAAACTGATAGAAAACCTGTCGCCCGAGATATCAGTAAAGAATGATTTTCTAACCTCGGCACTGGTTGTAGCAAGTGCAGTAGTGATGAGTCAGGTAAGCTCCTTTTTTGCAGCCCGAAGGATCCGGAAGATCTATCCGCTGGAGGTTTTCAGTGAGCGCTGATATTGTAAAACTGGAAAATGTTACAAAGCTCTACTATACAAACTCTCACAGCGTCCGTGGTGTAAAAGGAATAGAGCTGTCTGCAGCGAAGGGAGAACTGCTTTTAATACTTGGACCAAGCGGCAGCGGCAAGACTACCATTATCACACTGGCAGCGGGATTACTGGAACCCACTGAGGGGAGGGTACACTTATTTGGAAAGGATATTCGTAAGTATTCCAGGAGCGAGCTGCAGGAGGCAAGGGCAGACCGGATCGGTTTTGTATTTCAGACATTCCTGCTGATCGATTCCCTGACCATATCCGAAAACATAAAACTGGTGCAGGGATTTTCGAAGAAGGATGGGAAGGCACCGCCGGAGGAGCTGCTCAGGAAATTCTCGATCGGGCATCTCAAGGACAATTTGCCGTACAAGCTAAGTCAGGGTGAAAAGCAGAGGGCAGCGATAGCAAGGGCAGTAGCGAATAATGCGGAGCTGATACTGGCAGACGAACCAACTGCGAATCTGGATTCGGAGCAGGGGTATGAGATAATTCGTCTGCTGGGCCATTACGCAAAAGA
>DJMM01000115.1 GCA_002435365.1 Ignavibacteriales bacterium UBA6490 | reverse complement strand
TTGTTTCATCAAGAAACGCAACAAGTGCAAAAACTGCCAAACGGATTTTTTCATTATCAATTCCGTTCCGCCTGGCATTGCTTTCAAACCTTTCGAACATACTCCCGACACGGGATTTCAGATCACCCGGATTGCCATAATCGGTTGATGATCTTAATTGAAGAATAAGCATAAAAGTTTCAGAAGCTAAGTCTGACAGGTTTTTTCTTTTATCCATTTTATGATCGGCTTCCATCTATTCTGCCTTTTTAAAAAATAAGTTATTAGACATTAAAGGAGCAGTACCAGCTCCATTTCGATCGATTTGAACTCTGATGCTATAAAGAATGCAATATTATTCTTGGAAACGATTTTTTCCCAGAATCTGCCTTCTTTGATTATGCTGAAATAATGTGCTTTTTCATTAATCGAAACACCAGACGGCGGCCGTGCAATATACTCTACCGAGACACCCTGAATTCCAGCCTGATGTACCGCAAAAATTTCCTCATACGCAGCTATCTTAATATTTTTCGGCAGCTCGGTGATTATCTTTCTTTCCGGGATATCAGTTGTTACGGATATAAAGAATTGTGCCGTCATCTGATTTGGTGCGAGCTGACCGACCAGCAGATTTTCCGACTGACGCCTGAGCTGTATCACAAAATCTTTCCTCTCGACTGTCTTTTGTACATTAAGCATCGTCTTAATGGCACTGGTAACCTGTTCGAAGATCTCCGTCAGATGTTTTTGGTCATACACCGGGAGAGTTTCTATCTTAATACCGGTATTTGTAAACGTTGAAAGTTGTCCTGCTGCTGCCAGAAATAAAGTATAAAGATTTTCTGGATGAATATGCCCTGCATTATTATAATAATTCAGAACAGGGATATATGAATTCAGGGTTTGAAGCAGAAGGAGAATTTCTATCTGGGTCACTGAAACCTCCGGCTTTTTAACTGCCGACTGAGCCTTTAATTCCTTGCTTTTTGAAATCAGGCTCCCCAGGATGCTCCTCAGATGCTCCAGCAGTACATCCGATGCTGAAATTTCAAGACACGCGGGAATAAACTGATTTTCCATCTTATATTTGCCATCGGAGGTCCGGATGATCTCACCCAGCTTCAGTGAAATAAAATCTTCAAGTGATTCTTCACCAAACCTGAATTGAAAATTTGCTTTGGCTACCCCGATTCTTCTTACATTAGTACCATTATTAATATCCGGAACTTCAACATTCTGCATAACATATCTTATCGGGTCACTGGTTGGGGATTCCTCAAGATGATAATTTTTTCCGGCTGCCTGCTCTGCAGGAAGAACCAGATAAACATCCATTTTTTCCATTGTAGCAGAAAATAATCCTTCAAAATTTCTGGTCCTGGGAACAGGATCATTTCCCGGCATATTAAAAACCATCCCGTCTGACATTATGCCGCTGCAGTTAACAATTCCGAAATTACCTCCGGCAAGTGCTGCAGTATCAACAACGAGTTCTTTTATACCCCAGTGATTGGGAGAGATCATTCCCAGCCGGGTATTAATATAATATTGATTATACCTGTCCGCCTGCTGAAAGTGGTGTGGATCGAGTTTCATTCCCTCGAACCAGACAATTTTTTGCATTTTCATAAAATTACTTCGTTTTATTTACTAAAGGAAAAAGTTTGTTCTTATTAGTCTTCTGTATCAATAGAAATTGAATTCTCATGAACTGAAATGATAAGATGGTCAAAATCCTCTGCCAGTGGAATTAACTGTTTCCAGCCGTCGGGTGAAGGTGAATGAAAATCGGCAACAATTCCAAGATACGCTGCCTCCCCCTTTATTTCCAGTTCATCCAGACTGAAAACCTCACCTGGAACCATCGTTTTCTCAAATTTTGAATTAATAAGAAGATCGGTTCCGAGTGCAGCTTCCGGATTTTGAGTGAGCGATTCGAAACCCGAGAACTGAAATTTATCGCCATTGGTAAGCTGATAAACCGTTACAACAACAGCATTTCCACCGTTTGTATTGTTATCGCATTTCAGACTTAATTTGATCAATTCATTCCCGCCGCCGCAGCCGGAGAGAAAAAACAGTATGATCAGGGATATTCGGAAAATATAATTTTTAAGCATAATTTTTACATATGATTTAATTAATAAATTTTAAGAGTGAAAACTTAATATTCATTGAATTCGTTCTTTACTGCCTTACGCATCTGATACCCCTTTATAAATGCTGGTCTGAAGAATTTTTTTTCGATATGATAGGGATCGGACATGTATTTCTTATAATTCAATTTTATTGCATCAAGAGTCTTTACCTTTTTTGAATTCGGAATCAGATTTTCAAGCATGGATGACTGTTTAACCGAAACCTCCTTTTCAATGATTTCGGGATCCAGGCTTTGCAGCAATGACTGGCTGCCCTCAGTTATCGAGATTCTGTAACCTTCCAGTAAACCGATCTGATGAGTAAGAAGCTTCTGCATTTCCTCCTTGAACATACTTATCCTTTTCTTCTGCTCATCTGAGGATATTTCCTGGTTAAATAAATAATCCTTTATATCCTGTAATGACCCGGTTGGAATTGTCTGATATATGGTTACCCCGAAAAATTCCTGCCTGAACTGCAGAAATCCCTGGATAAGTTTAATCATCGTTTCCAGCAGAACATCAACAGATTCCGTAAAATGTATGCTGAAAGAATAGTCAGAAACAGGTTTTGCCGGCGGGGACGGAGGAACATTCCTGATTTCAGATTTTTCAACCGGTTTCGGAGTACTTAGGACCTCCTTTTTAAGTGAAATATCCTGATCTAAAAATTTAGTTGCAAAATATTCTGATAATATACGGCTAACGTCATCGGCTCCAATCCTTTCAAAACTCTGCACTATGGAGAACCTTAGCATTTCACTCTTCAAAGGTGAATCATCAAATAAATACTTTCCGGAAAGTTTCATTATTGAATCAGTGAGATTTGCTACTTCAGATTCGAACGGACTTGAAAAAACCATGGTTTTCTCTCCGTCAAACGAGGGAATCTTTGCTTCCTGCTCAATAACAATTTCAATCTCGTAATCGCCAATTTTAACGAAATCACCTGTTTTCAGTTGAACCGCATCGTTTGGAAAAATCCTTTCGTTATTCAGATATGTGAAATTTGCAGAACCCAGATCGATTATCTGGATCTGCCCACTTTCGTTCACAATTCTTGCATGAGAGCGGGAAACAATTTTTCTAGGATCTTCCAGAATAACTTCATTATCCGATTCCCTTCCAAGTTTTACCGGAAAATCTGAGAACTTTAATTCCTGGATAAAAGAATTGTCGGTGATTTTTTTTACAGTCAAAAGTAATTTCATTTTATATACCAACCTTTAATGATATTTAAATACAGCTTCGCCAGGTGAGTCACATAAGAGTATTTTTTCGAGTTCAAAGACCTGCTGCAATTTCCTAAAAAGAGATAAAATTCTCACTATCTATAAAATTTCTGTCTCAACACTTCAACAGAAAATACCAACCCGTCATCGTTAAAATGACCGAAAAATCCATGATCTTCAGATTTTAATTATTACATTTATCAGGATTAGCATCAGGGCGATTGTAATTATTATTATTAATGAATAAATGCCAATGGACAGCATTTTTTCTTTCTTCTGAATTTCAGAGAAATATTTGTCTGATGATTTCTCGGGATTTTTAGAAGCACTTGGCGGCTGAACTTTTTGATTAACTTTCATACCAGCCGGACTTTCAGCTAATTAATAATATATTATTTATGCAGGACAGATCTTTTGCAGGCAAAATTAAAAATCCGGAGGGTGATTAAATTGCTGATTCGTGACTTTCTTCTGTTTTTTTGTGCCTAACCCCTTTCTTATGCTCCACAGCATATGAGCCCACCTGCCGAAAGTACATGTTGAATAATCTTACTTTGAATTTCGGGGAATAATAGTTAATTAATTAAATAATATTACTTTAGATGATCATCAAAACAAAATATTTACGTTATTTCCACAGAATTAAGTTTTTCAACCCGAAATAAAGTATTTGTGGCCATGTTTTTCCTTGAAGACTGAAGGGAGGCATCCAAAATACTTTTTAAATGCCTTTGTAAACTGTGAAGGACTTCCAAATCCGACTTCAAAAGCAATCTGTGTTACCCCAAAATTATTTTCAATAAGCATCCGAGCAGCTCGTTTTAGCTTAAATAACCGGATAAATTCACCTGGTGCCTGTCCCGAAACGGCCTGGAGTTTTCTGTGGAGCTGACGCCTGCTGACATGAATTTTTTCAGCCAGCATTTCTGAATCAAAATTCTCATTACTGAGATTTTTTTCAAGTACACTTATTATATTGTCAAGGAATTCCTTATCAACGGGGTTGCTTACCACAGTTTCCGATTTAATATTTAATTCCCTGCTGAATTTTTCCTTCAATTTCCTGCGCTGATCGATTAAATTCCTGATTCGTGCTGCCAGCTCATCATAACTGAAGGGTTTGGTTATAAAATCATCTGCACCGGTTTCAAGACCCTCGATTTTACTCTCTTTTGTAGCCCTGGCGGTGAGTAAAATTACCGGGATATGACTGGTCTGCCAGTCGGTTTTTATCCTTCGGCAGAACTCGAATCCATCCATCCCATCCATCATAACGTCGCTGATTATCAGTTCAGGCATATGATGCAATGCCAGTTCGAGTCCCTCTTCCCCTCCATCCGCTGCATAAACTCTGTAGTTCGATGATAGAAGTTCAGAAACATAATTTCGTACTTCAGTTGAATCTTCTATTAAGAGAATTACCGGTTTTTCATCCTTCTTCCAATCAAATCTGTTCTCTTCCGGATTCAGGCTGCCGATTAATTTTTCTGCAGCTGAGTTCTCAGGCTGCTCACTGAATACCGCAAAACTGCTTTCCTCCGGTTCCGTCTTCTCTTCAGGCTGCTTTTCCACCGGAATTCTTAAAGTGAATACCGTTCCTACTCCAACTTTACTAAATACCGAAATATTCCAGTTCTGCAGTGAAACCAGCTCCTTTACAAGGGCCAGACCTATACCAGAACCGCCATAATTTCTTTTTGTTGAATCGTCAATCTGGTAAAACCTGTCAAATACCTTAGAACGATGCTCTTCAGGAATTCCCATTCCGGTATCACTGATGGCAACTGTTGCAATACCCGATTTCTCCTGTTTGTCCAATGATACTTCAACACTGATTTTTCCCCCATCGGGCGTGAATTTAAAAGCATTGCTAAGAAGATTTGTAATAATTTTTTCAAGTTTCTCCTTATCAATCATTGCCACTATATTTTCAACAGATGAATTAAAACTTAAATTTATCCGGGATTGCTCTGCAGCCGGAATAAAAGCAGATGTAAATGATTTCACAAGTTTTACAATATCCTGCTGCTGCTTATGAAGCGGAATTGACTCTGCCTCGAGCTGTGAAAGCTCCAGCATCTCATCGATCAGTTTTTGAAGCTTTTCTGCATTTCGCAGGATCATTTTATAATATTCTGTAAGATTGATTTTTACCCTGCCGCTGATCAGCTGCTCCAGTGGTCCCTTTATCAACATCAGTGGAGTACGGAATTCGTGCGAAAGGTTTGCAAAAAATCTTGATTTCATACTTTCAATTTCACGCAGGTGATGCGATTCAAACTCGCGCATTTTTAATTCGTGCCGCAGACTCACCCTGTTTATCTGAAATCTGATAATTCCCCACGCTCCAAGTATAAATACAACTATATATAGACCGATAGCCCATGCGGTCTGCCACCAGGGAGGCAGTATATTAACTTTAATTTCAGCGTAACTACTGTTCCATATACCCTCCCCGTTTGTAGATTTCACTTTAAAAATATATTCACCGGGATTAAGATTTGTATATGTGGCGAATCTCCTGTTTCCGCATTTTATCCAGTCAGCATCAAATCCTTCCATTATATAGGAGTATTGAACAGATCCATGCGAAGAATAATCGAGTGCTGCAAACTGAAAAGAAAATACATTCTGATCATTGAAAAGGGTAATCTGATCTGTATAATGGATATTTTTTTGCAGTGGGGAATTTTTACCAGGTATAACGGATTTGTTGAATATCTGAAAATCTGTAATAACAACTGTTGGGTTGATATCTGACGGTGGAGAGTTTTTCAGGCAGAAATAACTCAGCCCTGAATTGCTCCCCATAAACAGAATTCCGTTATCATTGCTGAACGCAGATGAATAATTAAAATCGGAACTCTCAGTACCAAGGATATTATTATAATTTACAAACCAGCCGGATTTTATACTGTACATTGAAATTCCCGAACTAGTTCCCAGCCATAAATCACCATTGTTGTCTTCAATAATGCTTTTTACTGAATTATCAGCAAGTCCGTCATCAACTGTAAATCTCTTTATTCCTGTAACTTCAGGAGCAGCTCCGGGATTTCCATTGTATTTGAGGGTCAGTCTGTTCAACCCGTTACTCGTTCCCACCCAAAGTATTATTTCATCCGATGATTCTGTACCGGTTTTCACTTTCGACTCACAAATCGAATAGATGCTGTTGCTGCTTAAGTGAAATTTTCGTTTTTCCTCAGCATTCCAGTGGTAGAATATCCCGTTTTCCCTGTCTGCAAGCAGGTTCAATCCCCCACCGTTTGTCCCCACCCATAGGGAATTCCTGCTGTCCTGATAAATTGTCCATACATCATTAAAGCTCAGACTTTCAGAATTTGAGGGATCATTGAGCCAGAACTTGAATGATCCGTCCTTCAAACTGAGTCGGCCCAGTCCGGCTCCCCAGAATCCAAGCCATAAATTATTTTCGTCATCATAATAAGCACTCTTGATATAATCTACAGATCTTGTTCTGCTTCCCGGAAAATCAACCGGGATTTTCTTTATTATATCCTGTTTCGAATCGAGTTTATACAAACCCTGTCCGTACGTGCCGATCCAGAGTTCATCATTTATGCCTGGGGCCAGGCACCACACATTTAATTTGTTGGCACCTTTAAATTTTTCGACTAAAGTCCTGTTTCCGGTTTTATAAGTATTAAATAATCCATCATCGGTTCCAAACCATAATCTGGAATCTCCTGTTTTAGATATCGCCGTTATATTGATTTTATCTAGTTCTGACGACCCCTGAAAATCTAGCTTATTTGTCAGTGTATGCATCTCAGCTGATTTGAGCGGCAGATAATTAACACCGTTACTTGTTGCAAGCCAAAGGTTTCCGGTCCGGTCCTTAATCATACGGTTAATCCTGTTGCTCACCAGCGACCCTCTGCTATTCTTGTCGGACACGAATCTTTCTATAATGCCTTTATGCTCATTCATATATACAAGGCCGGCATAGGAATCAATCCATATAATTTTTTCATTATCCACAATTTCTTCGATTACCGTACCTGTGGAAAATCCGAACTGCAGTTCTTCAGGATTAAGTAACTTCTTCTGAGTAAAGAGCATATTATCAGTGCGGAGGGTGGTTAAACCGTTTGCCGTTCCAATCCATATTAAATCTGAATCAAAGGGTGACTGAGATAGCTGCCAGACAAGATTATCGCTCAGACAGTCTGTTCTGCCAGGCTGATTAAAGAACCTGACAAAACCACTTTCCATATGACCGGGATTAATTACATTTAATCCATTATATGTACCGATCCAGATCCTGCCGAGGTTATCCTCGAGAATTGAAGAAACAAAATTGCTGCTGAGAGATTTATCGTCATCCCCGTTATTTCTCCAGTTCCTTATCCCCCCGGTTGACGGATCAAAGAAGTATAAACCGCTTCTGTAAGTGCCGAACCAGATTTTATTCCTGCTGTCTTCAATAATATATGTAATCGAATTTTCGAGAGAAATGTCGGAACTGATTTTCCATTTACTGAATTTATTGTACACCGGGTCATAACAGTTCAGCCAGCCGCTTTTTGTCCCCATCCATAATTTACCGCTGTCATCCTCACAAAGTGCCCAGACCGAATTATCTGAGATTGTATTTTCATCTTTCGGATCATTTCTGAACACCTGAAAAGTATAGCCGTTATAACTATTTAATCCATCATCCGTTCCAAACCATATAAACCCGGTCCGGTCCTGTAAAACATCATAAATCAAATTATTGGATAGACCATCAGCTTTGGTAAGCTTATTGAAGTACAGCGGCTGTGAAAATAAATTTACAAATGAGCAGAGTAAAAAGACCGAAAACCTGAACAACGGAAGACATCTCCTGTAATTATTTGGAATCTTATTTACCTAACAATAAAAACATACCAGATAGATTAAAACCAGTGTGAATCGCTGCGTCTGATATGCACGCACCTTAAATTCTTATCCAACCAAACTGACCAGAAAGGATCTGAAAATGCAATTTTTATAACTGTTCTTTCGATTGAATAAGTATTTTTTAATATTGGATAAATTACACAAATTCTTGTTTCAAGCACAGCAGAATTATTAAAAGATAAAAACTTTTTATGATTTATATCACATAAAGTGATCTGATATTCGTATTTCTTAAAATATGAGTCAATCTGAAAGAGTTAATCAACTATGCAAAGACACATTATCCCAAACTTGTCTCTCGCTTATTCATCTTATAATTGAGCAGGATAAAAAGAGGATAAACCGGACATGAAACAGATCTGGACCTGAGAAGATTATTTGAGTTGATTAAAAGTTAAATATTTAGTTCTGACACCCATAAAATTAATTTGTTTCATATTTCAATTATTATTTTATTTCATAATTATTAACTATTGCTTATTAAATAACGCCCACATATATTTCGCCACTGCACAGTCAAAATTATTAAAGAATGAATCCTTAGGAGCAATAACTTGAAAAAAATATTTTTTATTTTCATTGGTTGGTTACTGTTCGCATCAGGTACATACTCACAGATTGTCAACGGAAATTTTGAATCCGGCCGCAGCGCTGGATGGATTGAAGCTTCACAGGGTGGATATACACTTATCGGGACAGGAAATTTTTTTGCATCGACTTCAATTGAACCGGCGGTAAATCCCCGTTCAGGAGAATGGATGGGAAGAATTGGGGGATATAGTTACGAAATAAATGCTATCGGGCAGAATGTAACGCTTCCTAATATTTCTCCACTCTATCTCGGCTGTTACATCCAGACCCGGTCATCTTCCAATTCTGAATGTTCAGGATTGTTCGTAGGTGCAAAAATCTCAATCCTTATCAATAACCAGGAAATTTATTACGATTATCTGTGTCAATACAAGGATCTTCATGAATGGACAGCTGCTTATATTGATTTAACACTATTGGCAGGTCAGACTGTACAGATTGTATTCAAGGCCGAAGCGGCAAACAGTGTATGGTCGTACCTGTATATTGATGATGTTTTCCTTGCAAATAATATCACTGCAGTTGATGAGCAGCAGCTGGAAAGCGATTACAAACTCGAACAAAATTATCCGAATCCTTTTAATCCTGCAACAAATATTTCATTCTTTATTCCGGAGAAAGCATCCGTAACTTTGAAGATCTTCGATAACCTGGGGAGAGAAATCTCAACTTTAATTTCAGAAGAATTATCGTCCGGAAATTATACCCGGGAGTGGAATGCAGCCGGTTATCCAAGCGGAGTTTATTATTACCGGCTTCAGGCAGGTTCTTTTACAGAAACCAGAAAATTAATCCTGATCAAATAATGTAAATTATATTATTCTGCTGTAGACTGCGAAGCCCGTGAATATATCAGGTCGGAGCAGTGACCTTTTTTAAGAAAATAAATCGGGTTATTTGCAAGTTAATTTTAAGTAAATTAATATCATAAATTTTTTAAAGTTCTTTTTTATAAATTTTAATTTTTCAGCGACAGAGGAATTACCATGAAAAAAGTTCTTTTGATTTCTGCCCTGCTGTTCATTGCAGCAGGATTTTATGCGGGACGGATTTTCGATGAACGTGCCAACCGTTTACTGCAGATCATGCAACTGGATGAAAATGACGCCAGCAGTACTATTTTTTCCAATCTGAGTTCAGGATCATATTATATACCGAGCATCAAGAAACTTAAAAGTATTGCCGCGGGCGAAAGGGCTGCCCAGGTTGAGGTTATAGGTAATTATGTAAAAAATTACTTAACCTCTGAAGATTTTAATAAACGATTCAACCGGTACCGGGAATCAAAAAAACCTGCTGTTCCTGAAAAACCGAAAACAATGGAGCAGTTGAACGCGGAAAACAAGCAGAGCATTAAAAAAAGTATTGAGGAGATGAAGAAGGCCAAAACTTCACTGCCGGCGGATCAGAAAAACATTTATGATGAATCCATCAAGATGATGGAAGAGCAGTTAAAAGAGCTCGAAAATCCTGATAATTCTGCCTATAATGCTGAAATGGATGATTATATGAAGCAGGCATATGAACAGCAGATGGAGCAGCATAAAAAAGATGTCGCAGAGTGGGAAGCAAAGTATCCGGTCGGCAAACCAGATTTCCTGGTAAAAACATGGCTGAATTCATTTCTTGAAGTGTCAAAAGATGTAGATTTCAAAGCTCAGACTGCCATCGATGAAAAAGGGAGAACACTTTTTGTGAAGCAGGAATACGAGAGAAAAAATAACACCTGGAAATTATGCTTCAGGGCCGGTAAAGAAACAACCGAGGCAGCGAGAAAATTTGCACAGGCATGGCTGAGTGAACTGAAGTAAAAATCCGGATATTTCAGACATCAGGGGAAAAGCAAAATATTGCAGGTATTGCTTTGCTTAATACTGCCGTTCCAATGTTATTATTATTATTGAAGTTGTTAAATATTGCACAACAGATCCAAATTAGGAGTAAAGATTAGAAAGTAGTCAATACCGATTATCGTCGGATGAATCTATGCTATAAATATTTTTTCTCAATTCAGTTATTTAAAGCATTTCTTTTGCATAATTCGATTCTTGACAAAAATCAATAAATTGATTTGACCCGCATCAAAAGCCAGAACCCCGCTGATGATTATATTTGTACTGTATTTCCTCCCAGAGGGAAAATAAGAAACACACTAAAATATATAATCATAAATTGAGGAAAAAATGAAGAAATTCTTAAGTTCAATGGTTTTTCTGGCCCTGATTTTTGCGGGATGTTCTGAGCAGACTGAAAGTCCAGTATCTGCTGATATGCAACTGGAAAAGAGACCCGGAGAACTATCGATAGTTGAAATTGCTCTTGCAGACACTAATTTTTCAAATCTTGTAAATGCCGTGTTATATACAGATCTGGTTGGTGCGCTTAGTTCAAACCGGCAGCTAACGGTTTTTGCTCCGGTCAATGCTGCATTTGATTCACTGGCCTGGGCATTAGGATTTGCAGACTTTGATTCAGTTCTGGTCCCCGGTAATGAAGCGCTTGTTACCACAGTTTTATTATACCATGTGGCCCCCGGATTAAAGTATGCAAAGAATGTGCTTGCTTCCGGGAAAGTTATAACTCTTCTGGAACAGTTTGCTTATGTAAAGGTGATGGATGGCAATGCCTATATAGGCAACAGCAATAAATTCGCCAGGATTCTTGATACTGATATAAGGGCTAAGAATGGTGTTATCCATGTAATTGATAATGTAATTGTCCCCATGTCATCCGCCAGTACTAAGTAAATTCAAATTATAAATGCGGGGCGTCAGCTCCGCTTTTATTATCAGGATGAAAATATAATACTACATTATACCCCACTGAATTTATTAAATAAAAAGCCCCGGAATTTTTAACCGGGGCTTTGCTCGCAAAATTAACTCAATTAGAACCTTCTTTTCAGACCATAAAATGTCTTTTACGTATCAAAACTTTATTAAAATGCTGAGCAAAACAAATTTGCGTTACCAGCAAAAAGAAAAACAAAGTGCGTAATAAAGAACTCATGGTAATACCTCTTAAAAAACGTTTTCACCTCNNATCTTAATTCTAAAATTAAAATAACCAGGGAATAATGAATCGATATACTGAACGAGTGCTGTTCCGGTTGCTCCTACCGTGACTGCTGGCGGCATGCCTGGGTAACTACATCCCGGTACTGTCACGTTTTCGACCCATGGATCGTTACAAATAAGTTCGGAGGTAATATTCATAAGAGTTGCTGAATCGGAAAGATTTCTTATAAAAGGCTTGATTTTGTATGATCTTGGCGGCAAAGAGACCTTTGTAAACTGAAGGCTGTCAAGTATAACTGCTCCTGCAGTTGTAAACCTGCAAAGATTGGGCGTATTAAAATATTTTCCCGTCTGAATATCTGTTGTACTTACACCTAACGTAAAGAAATCTTCAATCGGAATTGTTGGAATGTAGCGCCCATAAATTCCATCATTAGAAAGTGAATCACCATGCAAACCGTCGTCAAAAAGAGGAAGTGAATCAATTTGTGTACCATCGAAATTCGCATAAATTAGGTGTGGTGTAAACTGATGATTATAAATGTTCGAAAATCTTGTTCTAAACAAAACAGAATCAACATCTATTTTTGCATAAGATTTATCAACACTCGGATCTAGTGCATAAATGTTGCCATATAATAATTGACATTTTGCTAATCCAATCTCCCAGTTAGAGCCGTTCGAGCCGGCATAATACATCTTAAGTGTATCAGTTTCCAGAAGCAAACTACCAAGAATAATACGACTTCCATCCCACTGACCTGGGGTTGGCAGTAGTACCGGATCAGCTTGTTTATTCCAGTTATGGATACCGTCATATGATGTTGCTAAACCTACTTTATCTGATTGATACAAATTATTCTGTCCGGTGTAGAACATATAGTATAAGCTGTCTATGTATAATATCTCGGGTCCATATACCAGTCGGTCCCACTGACCGCTTACTCCGGATAATAAAACAGGATTATTTAGAGTATCTTTTTGCCAGTTTATTCCATCCGTTGAAGTAGCATAACCAAAACCTGTTTGTGAAGTCCCTGCTGAACTTCCGCTGTACCACATTTTGTAACCATTTGAATCAGGAATAACAAATGGATGGGATACAGCTGCTGATTCCCAAGATGCTGTGCCGGATAATAAAACAGGATTATTCAAAGTATCTTTTTGCCAGTTTATTCCATC
>DJMM01000005.1 GCA_002435365.1 Ignavibacteriales bacterium UBA6490 | reverse complement strand
CTCGGAAGCCGTTGGGGCTGGGGAAAATCAAGTGCACAGCTTGAAGATCTCGGAAGCCGCTGGGGCTGGGGAAAATCTAGTACACTTTGAAAATCTTTAAAGCCCGGGGCGGGGTAGAATAATTTTAACCTCGAGGAGAAATATTTCTCTTAAATGTAGTGATTATATGAGAGTCCTTAAATATATTTTAAGGACTTTTTTTTTGGTTATTTATATTGCACAAATTTATCCTCATACTTTTCGTTTTTTTCTCGCACAGCGTGGCGCAGTCTTCCTGGTATGAGAAGGAATCTGAACATTTTAAAATAATATACAAGCCCGAGCACTCATTCCTCACTGAACATATTCTTACCTCAGCTGAAAAATCACTGGCTGTGCTGATGGAGGTCTTTGATTATCTGCCGGAAGAGAAGATTATAATTAATACTTATGATGTAAATGATTATGGATTCGCTTCCGCCACCACAGTGCCTGAAAATTATATTCGTCTTGAAATTGAGCCGTTTGAACCAGGATATGAAAACATACCTTATAATGACAGGTTCCAATGGATACTCAGCCATGAACTTGTGCATATTGTATTGAACGATCAGTCATCAGATTACGAAAAGATAAGCCGTGCAGTATTTGCCAAAGTATCGCCGGAGCAGATTCAGCCGATGACAGTATTGTACAGTCTGCTTTCAAATTATTCCAGATATACGGCTAGATGGCACCAGGAATCCTCAGCTGTATTTATGGAGACCTGGATGAGCGGAGGTTTTGGAAGAATATCCGGCAGTTTCGATGAGATGTATTTCAGGAGTATGGTCTTTGAGAAAAGAGAATTCCCTTCTCCGGTAAAACTTGATTCAAAAATCTCGCATAATTCGTTTCTGCTGGAATCATTATTTTATACATACGGGGGACGGTTTGCTGCATATCTGGCGGATAAGTATGGAAGCGAAAAGCTTTTCAGATGGTATAAGGTTGATAAATCCGCTTTCTATCCTTCTTTAAATACAAAATTCAAAAATAGTTTCGGTTCCTGCCTGGGTGATGAATGGGAACTTTTTATCGAATCGGAAAAAAAATTCCAGGAAAAGAATATAGATATTATCAAATCTTCACCCGTTACGGAAGTGAAGCATAAAACCGGACCATCGGGCTGGATAACAGATCCTTACGTTACACCCGATCACAAGGTAATATTTGGAATACATAGTCCGCATAAGCTTGCCTCCGTGGTGAAGCTAGATCCTTACACCTCTGAATTTGAAGAAATTGCAACTCTGCCCTCTCCCAGCATTTACCAGGTATCTTCAGTTGCATACGACAGTTCAAATGGATTTCTTTTTTATACTACAAACAACAATCAGCTCTACAGGGATGTATGGGTAGTTGATGCGAACAGCGGGGATAAGAAGGAACTTTTTCCCGATCTCAGAATCGGGCAGATGTCCGTGAGTCCGAGGCAAGGTGATCTCTGGGGCATTCAGCATGCAGACGGAAAAACCACGTTGATATATTCGCCTTTTCCATATAAGGAAATCCGTTCTGTTTATTCACTCAACATACCCGATGAAATAATTCAGGTTTCAGTTAATGCTGATGGCGGGAATATTGCGGCGGTTATTCATAAATCGACGGGTGAGCAGCAGCTTGTAGTAATCGACGCGGAAAAGCTGAAAAGGGATAAGTATGTAGCTGTTGTTGTTTCAGAATCAGGTGCACCCGAAAATCCCTCCTGGAGCCCGGACGGGGAATACCTTTTCTGGAATGCATATGTTAACGGAGTATCAAACATTTACCGTGCACAAAGAACCACAGGAATCGTAGAAGCACTTACAAATACGGTAAGAGGATTATTCAGGCCGGTTATGTTCAACAAGGATTCCCTGTTTGTATTTGAATTCAGTTCGGAAGGATTTATACCATCCTTAATTGCAAACACTCCGGCGGAAAGACTTCCGGCCATTAATTATTTCGGACAGGAAGTTTATTATTCAAACCCGGGGCTGAAAAATTTAAGCCTGCCTGAAAATAATGATACTGCCGCTGGGTTTGGAAAGGAATACAGCTACAACGGAATTAGTAATCTTAAGCTGCAGGCATTCATACCGGTAATCACCGGATTTCAAAAACAAAAAGTTCTGGGATTCTTTGCCAGGGTGTCTGATCCATTGCTTTTTCATGACCTTACTGCCGAGTTCGGTTACTCCCCTTTCAACGAAAACAGGATGGGTCCCAAATTCCATCTTAAGCTGAAGTATGAGTATATGAAGAAGTTTGAAGCAGGTATCGACCATAATGCTACCGACTTCTATGATCTTTTCAACAAAAGGAAAAGGGGAACCATCGGAACAAAGATCCGTGCAGCATACATTCATTACTGGCTGTATGATAATCCGCATAAAATCAAGCAGACCACAGAGCTCGCATTGTATACCGATTTCGAATATATAAGCGACAACCTGGTTAAAGTTACGGATCCGGACTTTGCAGTTGCGCAGTCGGTATGGAATTCAAAAAACCTGAGAAGAAGTATCGGCAGTTCGGATTTTGAATCCGGCGATGAAATAACGTTCACCGGAATGCTGTTTGTAGCCGATCCGAAAGATCCTCAGTATGCAGGTGCAGTTCATTTGGAGTGGGACAAGTACTTCATATTTCCTTTTCACCACAACTCGCTTCATTATAAAATAGCGGGGGGATATCATCATAGAAATGAAAGACTGCAGCAGGCAATGTTTTACTTTGGCGGTTTTGGCAACAGGGAAGTTGAAAATACAGATGTAAAACAGTACAGGGGGGTTTTCCGTTTTCCGGGCATACCGATATACAGCCTGAGAACGGATGGATTTATGAAATTACTGCTGGAAAACTGTTTCCCTCCACTACGTTTCAGCAGTCTATCCCTTGGTCAGCATTATTTAAGCCACCTTGATTTTTCGGTTTATTCACAAAGTCTGTTTTTGAATAATGACGCTGAAAAAGTCTGGGTAGACGCGGGTGCACAGCTGAGTCTTATTTTCAAACACTGGTTCAACCTGGAATCCACGTTTTCGGCAGGAATTGCACGTGCCTGGACAGATAACCGCTCAGAGTGGGAGTGGTTCCTTTCATACAAACTTCTTAAAAACTGATTTCTCCTTTATTTAATTGTAAAATTTACCCTGGTTCCGTTCCGGGCTCATTCTAATCTCATTCTTTCCCCGGAAAAATGGGGATAGAATGGGATTAGAATCAGATCAGACCAGGGTTAGACCCAGGTTTGGTGTGCAATCAGAGCAAATGTGACTTAAGGACAAAACCACGATTTTGACCCGGTTGAAAAGATTTTAATTTGAAAATAAATTATATTATAGATGATAAAAATTACGGTAATGTGTCCTCCTTAAACAAAAATTTAGAAGAAATAATCCTGGTCTATTTCGATAATCAATTTTTATCGGAATACAAAAATTCTTTTCAAAAAAAGGGTAAAAAGAAGGATGTTACCCCTGCCGAAGGTAAAAACCGCGCACAGCTTTCGAAGAAGGTTCAGGTTTCAGGTGATTACCAGGCACGGATTGATCTTATACTCACCCTGGCGGCGGTTCGGCTTGATAAAATCAGGTTGATTGAGTTCCTGCTGCATCTTGGTGAATTTTCAGTTTCACAGGGTGAATTTCAAACAGCGCTTCATATTTACGGACGGGTTCTTAAGGAGAGCATATCCGATGCTAATCTTGAAAGTTTTTCTGCATATGCATATTTGTCGATGGGCGATCTTTACAGCCGCCAGGCTGACTGGGAGAATTCAATTCTCTTTATATCAAGAGCTGCAGAATTATTTGACAAACAAAAGGATATTAAAGGACTTGCTCGTGCCGAGAATCTTCTTGGTACAATTTACGGGGATAAGGGAGATATAAACCAGGCACAGTATCATTTTGAACAAAGTCTGTCCTACCTTGATACTAAAAAAGATGAAGCAATAATCGGTATGCTTGAAATAAATCTGGGCATACTGAACAACATGCAGGGTAATTACGATACCGCCCTCTCATATTATCACCGTGCGCTTATAAAATTTGAGCAGACGCAGGATATGCGGAGAATTGCGGAAGCAAAAAACAATCTAGGTCTGCTTTATACATTGAAGGGTGATTATGATGAAGCGGCCCTGGAATATGATAAGAGCATTGCTATTTCGCTGAATATAAATTATTTATATGCATTGGGAGTTTCTTATCTCAGCAAAGGTTATATATTTGCGCAGACGGGTGATTTTGTACTTGCCGGTGCTTTTACGGATAAAGCAATGGATATCGCACATAAGATAAATGACAGGCTCTCGGTTGCCGATATTTATAAAATTAAAGGAATAATTGACCGTAAACAGAAGAAATATGATTCTGCGGAAAATTATTTTAAGACCAGTATTAAAATCAACCAGGAGCTCGAAAACCTGTTGAACGAAGCAGAATCATGCTACGAACTAAGTCTGTTATATATCGATACCGGCAGAACAGCCGATGCCAGGAATTATCTGCTTACTGCTTTAGGCAATTACAAAAAAATCAATAATCCGGTAATGGCCGAAAAAATTAATTCTCTGATACAGAGTATCTTCCATTAATTACAAAGGGTAGAATGAAATTCTCTGATTTTAAGAAAAAGCTTGAAACAACTGAAGCGGTATCACAGCCGGTTGAGTCACATGAAAAGATCCGCAATCTTGAACTGATTCTGGATATTGCGAAAACTCTCAACAAATCGCTTATACTTGAGGATGTTCTGGAGCTTGTTCTCAGGAACTCCATAAAGCTTACAAATTCCGAGAGAGGGTTTATTGTTCTTAAGGATAATGAAGGAAATCTCGAATATAAAATGGGTCTTGACAGCAGCGGCGGCAATCTGCCGGAAAGTTCTTTCAATATCAGCACCTCTGTTGTAAAGGATGTATTTGAAACCGGGCAGTCGAAGTTTATTGAAGCCGCGCAAAGTGATACCGATTATGACCCTTCCAAGAGTATTTTCAGGCTTGAGCTGCAGACAATTCTCTGCTCGCCATTAATTACGGAAGATAAGAAAATCGGTGTTATATATGTTGATTCAAAACATCTTCATAAAATAAAAATAAGAGAGATAACGGATACATTCGAAATCCTTGCCGGGCAGGCTGCAACTGCTATACTGAATGCGCAGCTTTACAAGGGACAAATAGCAGCTTACAATGCACTTAACGAAGCAAATGTACAGCTTATCCAGATTGAAAGGAAAGCACTTAAGTCTTCCATCGATTCTGAAATCGGGCAGTCTCTTCAGGGTCTTGTTCATCTGGCGCTCCTGGAAACCGAAAGCCTTGTCCGCAGTATCGAACGCAGTCAGAAAGATTTTGAAACAAAGTCTGCCGATGTAAATTCACTGATGTTGGACAGGTTGAAGCTGAAATCAAAAGTTGCAATAGACAGCATCCGCAGTATTCAGAAATATGCACAGGTGCTTCTTGAAACATCGGTAACAAATTTTGTAAAGGATACAGGTGACATTAATAAAACAATTCAGTCGGTGATAAGGTATCTGTCGCCGATGAAGAAATTCAGCAGGGTAAATTTCGTCACCGAGCTTAATTCTGTTCCGGTATGTAAATATGATTCAGACCAGATACAGCACCTGCTTGTTCATCTGTTTACAAATTCTGCCGATGCCAGGTCCGATGCCACAATATCTGTAAAGACAGCAAGGGACAACAATTACATACTGATTGAAGTGGATGATAACGGACCGGGTATTCCGAAAGAAAAGACGGGAATTCTTTTTGATATTCCTTCAACAGTGAAAACCGGTTATGGTTTGTTCCTGTGTAAAAATATTATAGAAAAACACAATGGGTTTATAAGGGTAATTGAAAAAACAAATGGTACAGCAATACAATTTTCAATCCCGGTAATATAATGAAGAATCTTACTCAGTTTGAAAAATCATATTCGATTATACACTTCCCGGTTCAGCTTGTAGACAGCGCCGGCGGAATAGTTTACATAAATCAGGCTTTTTCGCTGGTATGGGGGTACTCGCTTTCCGAGCTGAGTGAATATAATATATTTAATGATGCTGAACTGATAAGGTCAGGCAATGCAGAAATACTAAAAGAGGTTTTTACAAAGAATAAACCGGCTCAGATTACAGAATATTCAGACACCCTGCTGAAATCCAGGAATATTGCCATTCCCCTGCTGCTCACCAAAGTCTCTCCCCTGCATATCGGAAAGAGCGATTATATTCTGCTCATACATGAGGATCAGACAGATCTCTACCTTGCGGAAGAGGAGATCAAAAAAGCCCGTGATGCTTTCAGGGAGTCGGAAAGATTGAAAGATACATTTCTAAACGTGCTTTCTCACGAGCTCAGAACTCCCCTTAACTCTATCCTCGGTTATGCTGCTATTATAAAGGAAAGTCTGAAGGACAAACTTTCCGTGGAAGATAAAATCTATCTTGATAACCTATACAGCGGGAGCGAGAGGTTATTTAAAAGTATAACCCAGATGCTTGAATTTGCACAGATTGAAGCAGGCAACTATAACCTGAAAATGGAAAAGCTTAATCTTTTAAATGTGCTTAATAACGGGCTGGGGGCTGTAAATTCTCAGGCTGAAGAAAAAAAGATCGACTTAAAAAAAATCTATCATGAGAATGAAATTATGGTGGATGCCGATCTTCATTGCGTGGAAAATGCTGTTAATAATCTTCTGAGCAATGCCGTTAAATTTACAAACCAGGGATATATTGAAGTTGAAGCAAGTATATCCTATGAGAGGAATCTTGCCGTCTGCCGTATTAAGGACACAGGTGTAGGAATATCGTCAAAATATATGGATCATCTTTTTCAGCCCTTCAGCCAGGAGGATCTGAATATAGGTCGCAGTTTTGAGGGCAACGGACTGGGCCTTGCACTATCTAAAAAATATATTGAAAAGCTTGGCGGTTCTCTTCTGGTGGACAGTATTAAAGGAGTAGGAACCACTATAACATTTACCTTGCCGCTCGCAGAACCGGCAAAGCAGGAAAGCCGCGCAGCAGGCAGTAAAAAGCTTAAAAAGATTCTGATGCTTGAAGATACCGGTGAATCTAACGATCTGCTCAACGCCTATCTTAAATCAGGATATACTCTTGACGTATACGGGTTCAGGAATTTCAGTCTTGGTCTGCTTAACGACGAAAGCTATTCCATAATAATTTTTGATGTTCACCAGAGCCACTGGGACCAGAGTATAATTATCTGCGGCGACATTAAAAGAAATGATCCTTTCAGGCGTCCGGTTGTTATTCTTTCAAGCGAATTCATCGAAGAGAAGATTGAAAAATTCTATAATGCCGGTGCCGATAAATTTGTAGTGAAGCCGTTCTCCAAAAGTGATCTTCTGAAGATACTTGCTTCATTCTGATGGGGATAGGGGAAAACATAAATTCTGAAGACAGCTGGAAATCGGCACTTAAAAGCAAAAGGTTCCGTTCCGTTTTTATTTTTTCTCTAATCACTCTTGCGGCAGCTTTATACTGTCTCGCCCTCTTCCTGGAGTATGTTGAAACAAGGAAGGGAATCAGTTTCGATGATCCTGTTCTTTCATTTTTTACCGCTGTGGATCTGACCTGGCTTATATTCGCAGTGATTTATACAGCGCTTATTGCAGCAATTTTCAGCCTCCTTCCGCACCCTGCGCAGCTTCTCTTCGCCATCCAGCTTTATTCGTTAATGGTGATATCGAGAATCGCAGCAATGTATATTCTTCCTCTTGAACCGCCGCAGGGAATGATTGTGCTGCAGGATCCGTTCGTAGAATATTTTGGTACCGGTTCTGCTCTTACAAAAGATCTTTTTTTCTCGGGGCATACTGCAAGCCTGCTGATTTTTTATCTCTCCGCGGAAAACCGTAAGTTCAAAACAGCATTTCTTCTGCTGACCATCCTGATTGCTGTTCTGCTTATTCTGCAGAAAGTACATTATACAATTGATATATATGCTGCCGTAATGTTTACTGCCGCCTCCACCTTTATCCTGAGGATAATTAAAGAAAAATTAAATATCTGATATCAGTGAGAAAACCATGTTTAATAAACCGAGATACTGTACAGCCCTCATCATCCTGATTTATTTATTCTTTCCTGCCGTGGCATATTCACAGACCCTGCATAAGCTGGTTTCGGAAATAAAGAATTCAGCAGAGTTTGAAAATGCGGTGTGGGGAATTTATGCGCAGTATGCTGACAACGGTGAAGAGATTATCAACTCTGACGGGAACAAAAGTCTGGCTCCCGCATCGGGATTAAAGCTTTTTACTTCATCTGCCGGTCTTTATTATCTGGGTGAGGACTTCAGGTTCAGCACCGGATTGTTTATTCGCGGAAATCTTAATAACGGTGTGCTTGACGGCGATATTATAATTAAGGGAGGAGGTGATCCTGCGCTCGGATCTTCTATTGTGAAAGGCTCCCTTCCGCTGGATTCACTTATGCAGGAATGGGTCCGGTCTGTTAAAGCTGCGGGGATAGAGAAAATTAATGGATCGGTAATCGCTGATGATTTTTTATTCGACCGGATTCCTCTTCCGGATTACTACCCCTGGATTGATATGGGGAATTATTACGGAGCGGGCACCAGCGCTCTTACAGTAAATAATAATTTATACTATCTTTATTTTAAACCGGGAAAACCCGGAGAACCAGCGGAGGTTTTGAGAACGGATCCTGTAATAGAAGGATTGACATTTACAAACTTTATGAAAACAGGTCCAGCCGGAAGCGGCGACAACGGGTATATTTATGCTTCACCCGGTCAGTTCAAGGCAGTTCTCCGCGGGACAGTCCCAGCCGGTGTAAATGAATTTTCAATAAAGGGCTCTATTCCCGATCCGCCGTTATTTGCCGTGCAGTACTTTACAAAATCATTAATGGATAACGGTATCGATGTATCGGGAGCCTCTTATCTGTCCGAATACCCTGTAGATATTTCCGGGCTTCAAAAAATTCATACCACTTACTCGCCTCCGCTGAAGGACATTGTTTTCATTATTAATAAGCTCAGCAATAATCTTTATGCAGAGCAGCTGCTTAAAATGATCGGTGTTTACGAATTTAAAGAGGGAAGCGTGGATAAGGGGATTGATGGAGTGGAAAAATTTCTTAAAACATTGAATGTGAATACTAAAGGATTAAGATTGTTCGACGGCTCGGGACTTTCGAGGACTAATATGATAACGGCGAAAATGATGTGCGCTCTTCTTACCTCCGTTACAAAGCAGAATTTTTTTGAAGCTTTCTATAACTCACTTGGTGTTGCGGGTGATCCGGAAGACATAAGCGCATTTAAAAATTTTGGTTCAAATACAGTAATAGCATATAATGCACGGATCAAGTCCGGAACGATAAACGGCGTTCGCAGCCATTCCGGATACATAAAAGCAAAAAGCGGAAGGCTTGTCTCCTTCTCTTTCATTGCAAATAATTTTACAGTATCGTCAAACCGGATTAACCAGGAGCATATAAAATTACTCAGAGCAATTGCGGAAGAATATTAATTATATGCATGAACTTTGGAGTCTGAAGCTTGAACCTTGAATTCTTAACCAATATATTTCATAATAAGTATTGATATAATTTATCTGGAGTGACAATGCCAATCTTTTCTGACAGCAACTTAGACAAGCTTGCAGTTAACACAATAAGATTTCTTTCTGTGGACGGAGTACAAAAGGCAAATTCGGGGCATCCCGGTATGCCGATGGGAAATGCGCCGCTTGCACTGGCGCTTTTTGCAAAATATATGAAGCATAATCCTGCAAATCCCCGGTGGAACAACAGGGACAGGTTTGTTCTCTCCGCCGGCCACGGAAGCATGCTTCTTTACAGCTCGCTCCACCTGTGCGGCTATGATATTTCTATGGAAGATCTTAAAAGTTTCAGGCAGTGGGGAAGTAAAACTGCCGGGCACCCTGAACATAATCCATCTCTTGGAATTGAAACTACAACCGGTCCGCTGGGACAGGGGTTTGCAAACGCTGTGGGCATGGCAATCGGTTCTAAACATTTAGCGGCAATGTTCAATAAAGACGACATTAAAATTGTTGATCATTATATTTACGGGATATGCAGTGACGGTGATTTGATGGAAGGTGTTTCGCATGAAGCCGCATCTCTGGCCGGTCACCTCGGGCTGAATAATATTATTTTCTTCTACGACAACAATCATATTTCGATTGACGGGAGCACTTCACTCACTTTTTCTGACGTTACTTCTGAGAGATTTAAAGCATACGGCTGGAATGTTCAGCACATTAAGGATGTAAATAATATTGATGATATTGAAAAACAGATTAAGCATGCGCAGACTTCAGAGAAACCGACAATTATAATAACGGATACCCATATTGGATACGGTAGTCCGAACAAACAGGATAAAGCTTCTTCACATGGTTCTCCGCTCGGCGAAGAGGAAGTTAAACTTACCAAAAAGAACCTGGGCTGGCCGGAAGATAAATTCTTTTTTATTCCTGATGAGGTTAGAGATGCTTTCGCGGTTGTAAGAAAGAGAGGAGCTGCTTTCGAAAAGGAATGGAACGACAAGTTTTCAAGGTACAAATCCAAATATCCCGGAGAAGCGGATTTATACGTCAGAATGATGGAAGGGAATTATGGTGAGGAATGGAAAAAAAACCTGCCTGTCTTTAAGGATGAAGGAAAGGGTATTGCAACAAGGTCCGCATCTGGCAAGGTAATTAATTCAATATCCGGCGATCTTCCAGAATTATTCGGCGGATCCGCTGATCTTGGTCCATCAGTAAATACTTATATTAATAACGGAGGTGATTTCTCCGCGGAAAATCCTGCCGGCAGAAACATATTTTATGGAGTGCGCGAACATACAATGGCATCGATCCTGAACGGGCTCGAGTTATATGGAGGAACTATTCCTTTCGGTGGCACTTTCCTTGTTTTTTCTGATTACCTGAGACCCGCCATCAGGCTGGCATCATTATCAGGGATACGTCCCATATATATTTTTACACATGACAGTATAGGATTGGGAGAAGACGGACCGACCCATCAGCCCGTTGAACATATTGCTTCATTGAGGGCGATTCCGCACCTGATTGTTATACGTCCCTGCGACGCCAATGAAACTGTATATGCCTGGCAGGCTGCCATCGAACATAAGACAGGACCAGTTGCACTTATATTAACCAGGCAGGGATTACCTGTACTGGACAGAGAAAACTTTCCCCCGGCTGCTGAATTATTAAAAGGGGCTTATATTCTGAAGGATTCCCAAGCTAAACCGGACTTAATAATAATGGCATCGGGATCGGAAGTGCATCCGGCATTAAAAGCAGCAGGGCTTCTTGAAACGGAAGGAGTTAATGTACGTGTTGTCAATTTCCCGAGCTGGGAGCTCTTTGAACTACAGCCGGAAGCATATAAAGAATCGGTTCTTCCTGCTGATATCAAAGCCAGGATTTCAGTAGAAGCAGGCATTGAACAGGGCTGGCATAAATATATCGGCCGGTTTGGTGAAGCAGTAAGTATGAAAAGTTTTGGAAAATCTGCTCCCTTAAAAGTGGTGATGGAGCAGTTTGGTTTTACGCCTTCTAACATTGCAGAAACCGCAAAGAGGGTCATGAATAAATTAAAAAGTTAAGGAGTTGTTTAGCACCGGCTGATCCCGGAGATTCTCGTCACTCTTCCGGTTGGAAAATAAACAAGCCGCATTTTAATGCGGCTTGTTTTATTAAAGCATATGATCAGATAAAAAAGTTATTTGATCAATATCATTTTCATATTGGAATTAAATCTGCCAGCCTGAATTCTGTAAATATAAACTCCGCTGGAGAGATCGCTGCCGTCGAACCCAACCGAATATTTTCCTGCAGTCCTGTACTCATTAACAAGTGTTTTAACCTCATTGCCGAGAATATCATAGACTTTCAGCGTTACGATACCCTCATCTGGGACTTGGTAGTTTATAACGGTGGAAGGGTTAAAGGGATTCGGATAATTCTGGTCGAGCGCAAATGTGTAAACCTGATTTAGGTTCACCTGAACAACAGCTGAATATTCATAAGAGCCATCAAGATCAATCTGTTTCAGTCTGTAGAAAGATGTACCGTTAAAGGGAGACACATCGGTAAAGGAGTAGCTTCTGATTTCAGTAGTTGTACCGTATCCATTCACAAATCCGGCAGCAGTCCAGTTATTTTTATCGCTGCTTTTCTGAATCTCGAAACCGTAATTGTTGGTTTCTGTTCCGGTCGTCCAATTCAGATTTACGCTACTGCCAGTAACTGATGCTGTGAAAGAAGTAAGTTCGACCGGTACAAACGGATCTGCATATCCTTTAAGAATGCTTCCGAATTCACCTGCAACATATAAATATCCGCCTGCAGAAGACATACTATAGGCAATATTGGTGTTGTGATATTTACTTGCGGGTATCCAGGTCATCCCTCCATCGGTACTGTAAAACATTACAGCATCGCCTGATAACCAAACCAGGGATGGGGTAATGAATAAAACTTCATACAACACAGCATTAGAGCCGACATTATATTCAGTCCAGGATGTTCCGCCGTCCGTAGTTTTGTAGGTTCTTCCGTTGGTGCCGGCAACTATTCCGGTATTTACATCTATAAAATCCACAGCATATAAAGTTGTGGTTGTAGGAATATTTATTGCAGTGAAAGAAGCACCGCCGTCTGTGGTTTTTGACACTTTTCCGCTCGAGCCGGCAGCAAAAAGTGTCTGTGCATCAAGCAGACTGAGTGAATAAATAGCGCTTGTTGAATGTACTGCAGGCAGCAATGTAAAGTTTGCACCCCCGTCCGTAGTTTTAACTATATGACCGCCGCTTGAGGAAGCATAACCTGTATCAGCATTTGCAAAATCCATTGCATACCAGATTTGTGTGGAAGATGCTCCTCCCGGATTCAGTTGTGCAAAATTTGCGCCGCCATCGGTTGTTTTAAAGATACCGTCCGGACCACGTCTTCCGACATAACCCGTATTTTCACTCAGCCAGGACTGTGAGTACAGATAATATCCCGCATCAAAAAGAAGACGGTTCCATGTCATACCGCCATCTGTCGTTTTAATTAGTGTACTTTCGGTGGTATTTCCACCGCAGGCATAACCAAGCTGATCATTTACCATATTAATGTATCTAAGGGTGTTTAAAGTAACAGCATTTGAAATTTGCAGCCAGGATTGCCCCAGGTTTGTTGAAGCAGCCATCACACCTGATTGGCCCGCAACAAGAATGTTGCTGCCCTGAATATCCATGCCATACACATTAGAGTTGGATGTATACCCGATGTTTCCGGGTACCCATGTAGTACCACCATCAGTGGTAGTATATACATCGCCTGTAGCGCCGGCAGCAGCTCCGTTTAGCGCACTTGAAAATTTAACTTCATAGAAGGTACCGGTGCCCATATCCTGTCCATTCCATGTTGCACCACCATCGGTTGTCTTGAATATTTCGTAACTTGAATTACTCAGGAAACCTGTATTCTCATCGATGAAATCCAAACCGCGTACCGTGCCGGTGGAGGTGTATGAGGTAACCGGAAACCAGGTGTTTCCGTAATCTGTCGTTTTATGAAGCCTGCCGACTGTAGAACTTCCGGTACCGACATAACCAGTTGACGGTGACACAAAATGTACTTTGTAAATAGTTGTGTTTGTTGCAGACAGAGTATACATACTCCAGCTTTGTCCGCCGTCGGTTGTTTTGAGAATTTTTGAATCGCTTGACACCACATAACCGGTATCGGCATCAATAAAATCAACATACCAGTAATTAGTAGTCAGTGGTGAAGGAAGATTTGTCCATGTAATTCCGCCATCGGTCGTCTTCATAATCAAACCGGATAAACCGCAAAGGTAACCCGTTGTAGAAGTAGGAAAATCAGCTTCGTATATTGACCTGTTTCCGTTTAACGAATCAGGGTAGGAGATCACTCCGCTGCTGCCGCCGTCTGTGGAATATAAAACGGCACCGCCATCTGCAAATGCCATAATCTTATCTGGTAAAATTATTGCGTCATTAAGATTGGCTCCGATAGGAACCGGGTTTTGCCATGTCCATTCAAATACCTGGGCATAGTTAACTGTAAATGTAAAAAGAAAGAAAAATAAAGATAAAATGTGTCTTAGAGACATATAACCTCCGGTGTAAGAAAAAAATGATTGAAAAATTTAAGTAATACCCTTGAAACTTCAAAGAAATAATTGCACTATTTAATTTCGAAAATTATT
>DJMM01000030.1 GCA_002435365.1 Ignavibacteriales bacterium UBA6490 | reverse complement strand
ATTTCCCAGCACATCATAAACTTTCATTACTGTTCCGGAAGTATACGGAACCGAGTACTGTATCCTGGTTGATGGGTTAAAGGGATTCGGATAGTTTTGAGAAAGCGAAAATTCAGCCTGGAGTTTATTTCTCCCGTCATTAATATCAGTAATTATCTCGGCAATTGGTTTTGCCCAAATACCATGGCCTGGGGTACCGACAAAAAGGTTGGTGCTGTTTGCAGAAAGTGACAGTATGCTTCCGACGGTGGGCAGCCCGGTTCCTGCTGCAGTCCAACTCTCGCCGTAATTTGTTGAGACAAAAAGGTTAGCGCCTAAGGCTCCGGCAAACAGACTGGTGTCGCTTTCTGCAAGTGAAAGTATATAAGTATCGGTAATTCCGGTGTTAACCTGGGTCCAGTTATCCCCGTTATCTGATGATCTGAATATCCCTTCCCCGCTGGTGCCGGCAAAAATATAATTCCCGATAACTGCAAATGAGGTGATGCTGGATTGTGTCAGACTTAATGAAACAGCCCAGTTTGCACCACTGTCAGTTGAGAGAAATACACCTGAACCCGTTCCGGCAAAAAGATTCCCGTTCATTGCAGTAAGCTTCCAGACATCGGGGTCGGTAAGACCATTATTAACCGGTGACCAGCTTGTTCCATCGTTTGTTGAAATGCATACACCGCCGCTTAGTGTCCCGGCAAAAATGTTGGTACCACTCACAGCCAGAGATGTAACGCTGCTGCTTGACAGACCTGTGCCGATATTACCAACGTTAGTCCAGCTTGCACCATCATCTGTGGAAATATGCACTCCCCAGTAGAGGGCTCCTGCAAACAGATTGGCGCCTTTTACTATAAATGCACGTGCAGAGCTTCCTTCCAGGCCGCTGACAGGATGGATCCAGCTGTTTCCGTTGTCTGTTGATCTGTAAACACCTGAAAAGTATGTACCTGCAAATATGGTCTCGTCTTTTATTCCGAGAGCATATGTTGTGACAGTGTTGATTCCATTACTTGCATCTGCCCAGTTTGCCCCGTTATCAGAAGATTTAAAAACACCGTAGCCTCTTGGCCCGGTAAACACATTAGAATTAATTACAGCCAGTGAAAAAATATCCCTGATCTGGAAGACGATCCCGTTATTTGTCTCTGTCCAGCTGGCGCCATTATCAGTTGAGCGGTAGATTCCGCCTCTCGATCCGAGACCCGCAAACAGATTAGTCCCGTCACCGGCAAGTGCCCAGATAATACCGTTAGCCAGACTATCGCTCACATCTGTCCAGCTTGATCCATTATTAATCGATCGGAAAAGGCCGTAGGAAGTTCCCGCAAACAATGCGCTACCATTTACCAGCAGCTCATTGATCTGGTCCCATGGCGGCAGCGCACCTCCCTTAGTCCAATTCATTCCATTGTTTGTTGAGCGGAACAGGCCCCCATAGGTTCCGGCGAATATATAATTGCCGCTGACTGCAAGTGAAGTAACATTTGTATCCTGCAGACCGGTATTAACACGCACCCAGTTATCACCGTTATCCGATGAGCGATAAACACCAGCATCCGCCAGGCCGGCAAAAATAAAGGTGTCGGTCACTGCAAAAGAGGTAATATTCATATAAGTAAGGCCTGTGCTTGAGTTTGTCCAGTTCAGGCCCTGGTCCGAGGAACGGTATATGCCTATCTGCGTGCCTGCAAAGACAAAGCCGTTCGTCAAGACACATGCCTGGGCAGAGGCGCGTGGAAGGCCGTTATTCCGGGGAAACCAGTTTGTCCCCTGATCGGTTGTAAAAAAAATGCCGTAATCGGTGCCTGCAAATATTCCCGAATCGCTGGCAGCGAAACAATTTACGCTTCCGCCATAAGGTCCGTTTGTTTGCAGCCACTGTGCGTGAATAACAGGATTAAGAATCAATATCAGGGCGATCAGGTTAAAAATATTCTTCATACAGATCCTCCATACAAAATATATTTGTTAACAATCTACCTTGGGCAGGTGTTTTATATATGAGGTCCCCTTAAAATCATTGAAATTTAACCGGGCTTTTAATATGTACCCGGAACTGAGTGTATTAAAATTTAAAATGCAAAAATTATTCTTTACTTACAATAAAATTTTCAGAAGTGCGCAAAAAAACAGGGCAATGCAGATACCCATAATTTCAGAGGTAATCTATGCTATAAGAAAAATAATTATGCTAAATTGATAATTGACCATGCGGTGTATATTCCCGCCGGATCATTAAAAAGTGTTTTTTGATACATTAAAGAAAATTAAATGAATGGTAAAAACAAGATATCGCTGCAGATCCAGTACTTTGATGGATGTGCAAATTCCGCAGAGATGATTCGCGGGGTCATGAAAGCGATTAGGGGCATGGAAAATGAGATTGATTACCAGGAAATTCTTATTGAAACAAATGAACAGGCAGAAAAGCTGAAATTCAGGGGTTCGCCTACTCTTCTGATAAATGGAGAGGATTTTGAAGAAATGAATGAGCCCGAGGAGGTGTATATTAACTGCAGGATTTACCGAAATGGTCTGCCTGCTGTTGAGGAAATCAGATCAAAAATAGAAAAATATAACCAGCGAACTGACAAAAAGCAGTGAAGCTGATGAGATAAAATCAATGGTATCCCCGCAGGAAGCACTAAAAGCAGCGGCGGTGTTAAAATCACTTGAAATCAACGACTTACTTCAAGATTTATTTGTCCTCCAGAAATGATATCAGCTGATACCGGTTATTGATTTTTAATTTTTGATAGATATTATATACATGATTTTTTACGGTGTGGTAGGATATATATAATTCTCTTTCTATTTCTTTATTGTTCTTTCCTTCTAAAATGAGTTTCAGTATCTCCATTTCCCTGGCAGTAATATTGTGAGTGGTTGCAAAAAGCTCCAGCTTTTTATCCCGGTTTGCGGAAGTACTGCTTTTCATCTCCAATCTGTCTACAAAGAGCTTTATCCAGATAAACGGGAAAACATTCACAATAAATATTAAAATAAAGAACCGTACCGGGTCTGGAAACAAAAAGGACACTGCTAAAACCGGATAGCGGAATATATAAAACAAGGAAAAAGATCTGACAATATCGGGAGACCCTGGGAGTTTTCCGGAATAAATATAGAGCCTGACCAAAATTATACATTCCGCTACGGGCAGCAGCACCCCCAGATTATCCAGTAATGAAAGCACCCACACCATACTTCTGTTTTCAAGAGCTTCTTTCGAAAGCAGCCATATGGCAAACACAGTTATGATTATAGCGGAATAGTTCAGCATAAGCTGCCGCTTTGATATTTTTTCGTTACGAAATGCTCTGGAAATTCCGTACATAATAAAAACCAATAAGAGTGCACCAAGGTAAATCAAAGCGAATAGGTATGGCAGGTAATCAAAGGAAGTAATATTTAATTTATCCTGCAGGATATTTATTTCGAAATATTTAAATATAAAAAACAGCAGCAACATAATGTTTACTACAATGGTGTACTGCAGCACGAACTTCAGGTACAGCGAATGATAAAGTCTCGTCCGGTAATATATAAAGCTGATTACGCCCAGACCCAGGAACAGGTTTACAAGAAGCAGCAGTAATTTAATTTGCGGAATCATTTCAACTCAAAATTTATCATTAAAATAAGTTCAAAAAATGAAAATTACCAGATACAGCTCAAATTTGCCGGATCTGGTCCTGGTAATGTCTTCCTATTCTGCATTTTAGTAATCCTTTCTCATTTACTTCCGGATAAAATGATTATTTATTTACAGGCAGAATTTCATCATAAAAAAAAGAGGATTATATGAACACCAATCATAATCCACGCATTATATTTTTTGTAATGCTGGTTTCCGGCATCTTTAATTTCGCCGCTACTGCTCAATCCGTTGCTGCAAAGGTAAACCGGATCAGGGAGAATCTGAATTTAATTTATTCCTACAACAAACCGGGCGCGGTGGTTCTTGCCGCCAAGGATGGGAAAGCTGTTTTTAAACAGGCTTTTGGAATGGCTGACACTGAAAAGCAGCTGGCTTTGACTTCTGATCATTCTCTTGCTGTTGGCTCCCTTACCAAGCAGTTTACCGCAATGGCGGTTATGATACTGGAAGAACAGGGTAAACTGTCCTTGTCCGACAATATATCCGAACACTTGCCTGGTGCGGAGCAGTACAAAGAAATCACGCTTCATCATCTGCTTACTCATACTTCAGGCATAAAAGATTATTTTCTGATAGACGAATGGAGAAATGATCTTTCACAGGATTTAAGTCCCCAGCAGACCCTGGAAATAATTAAAGGGACTGAATTGGAATTCAATCCGGGCGAGAAGGTCAAATACAGCAACTCCGGCTACCATCTTTTAGGAATGATAGCGGAAAGAGTATCCGGATCCACTTTAAATGACTTTATCAGAAAAAATATTTTATTGCCTGCGGGAATGACTGCCACCGGTTTTATCGACGGAACAGACGGACTTATGCCTACGGCAAGAGGATATGAAAAGAAGGCTGGTCTGCTGGTTGAAGCTGCACCTGTATCGAAAACCAGGTTTTATGCCAGCGGGTCATTAATTACCACTGTAGATGACCTTCTGAAATGGGACGAGATATTGTATTCAGAAAAGCTTGTCAAAAAAGAGACCCTCAAAAAATACTTCTCCCCTTTTGTTCTTAACAACAGAGATACGTCAGCAAACGGATGCGGCTGGGAGGTTATTGATTATCAGGGTTTAAAAATCTTTGGTCATGGCGGAGGAATCAACGGTTACGTCTGCCAGGTATACCGGGTTCCTGAAGAGCATTTATATGTTGCCGTGCTGTCAAATCTGGTTGATAGGAATTCAAAACATCCTTTAACCCGCACTGCCCGGGAGATTCTGATCAGCATGCTGCCGGACAAAACCGGGGATCAGAAAGTAAAAAGCATATCATTAACTCCGGAACAGCTGAGTAAATATAAAGGAAGTTACAAACTTCCCGACAATTCGTTCAGAAATATTGCGGTTGAAAACGGCAAGGTGTATTATCAGCAGAATGAAACGCAAAAAGCAGAACTGATTCCTGAATCGGAAACAACATTTCGAGCAGGAAAGGCGAGCAAAATTATATTCGCATTCGACAATAATGGAGAAGTCACCCAGTTTACCATTTCAAGCGGAAGCGGAAAAACTGTTGCCGGTATAAAAGAAAAATAACTTTAAAAGAAATACCCGTTCAAAAGAAAATTTCAGGCTATGGGGAGCATCGGCTCCCCAAAACATAAACCGAATATAATTGCGGGTGATTTCTTATCAAACACTTCTGATTAATTAGAAAATTTTTCTTATCTTAAAAAGAAATTGAGCAGCTTTTTCCTGTCATTAAATAAGGAGTGCTGATGAAGGCCGCAGTATATCAAAGATACGGAACCCCCGATGTACTTGAAATAAAAGAGCTCCCAAAACCAGTTCCCAAGGAAAAAGAAGTGCTTGTTAAAATACACGCCACTACTGTAACTTCCGGTGACTGGCGGATGAGAAAAGCCTATCCGTTTATAGTAAGATTCTTTAATGGTTTCAATACACCTAAACGAAATATCCTGGGCGCTGAGTTTTCGGGAGAAATCGAAGCAACCGGTAAAAACGTGAAATTTTTCAAACCGGGAGATCCGGTGTTCGGCGGATCAGGAACACGCCTTGGCACAAACGCAGAATATATCTGTATGTCCGAAGACGATGCTGTTGCACACAAGCCCTCCAACCTGGACTTCGAAGAGGCGGCCGCGGTTTCATTCGGGGCAACAACATCACTTTATTTTCTAAGGAATAAAGGCAATATCAGCAGCGGGCAGAAAGTTCTGATCTATGGTGCTTCCGGGGCCGTGGGTACTTATGCGGTCCAGCTTGCAAAATACTTCGGAACAGATGTTACTGCAGTATGCAGCTCAAAAAACATGGAGCTTGTAAAATCTTTGGGAGCAGATAAAGTTATAGACTACACCAGGGAGGATTTTACAGAAAGCGGCGGAACCTATGACTTAATTTTTGATACGGTCGGCAAATTAAAGTATTCGAAATGCAGTAAATCACTGAGCAGGAACGGAAGCTTTCTTGCCGGTGCGGGAGGAATCGCCGCATTTGCTCAGATGGCATGGACATCAGTTTTCGGAAGTAAAAAAGTGTTCGCCGGTATGGCTGTGGAAAAAAAGGAAGATATTGTCTTTCTTAAAGAGCTTCTTGAGCAAAACAAGATTAAACCGGTAATCGACAGGCGCTATCCGCTGGAACAGATTGCCGAAGCACATCAGTACGCTGAACAGGGACATAAAAAGGGAAACCTTGTTTTAACTGTGCAGCATAATAACCAGACTTGATCTGTATGGCATCCTGGGAACAATCATATTTTACAGTAAACGGGATTACCGATGATACAAGCTGATTATAAGGAGATTAATAATGAAAAAAACACACTTGCTAACTGCCTCTTTCCTTTTGCTGTACACTACCTTATCTATATGTCAAATCGATTATACACCGCTTCCAGTTAAGGACTGGAAAGTATCCACACCTGCGGAACAGGGATTGGACCCGGGACTGGTCGACGAACTCTATAATGATGCGGCAGCTCTGGAAAAAATATATGCAGTACTTGTTATTAAGAACGGCTTCCTTGTCGCAGAAAAATATTTCAATGAGTGTGCTATTGATAAAAAAACACGCACTGCATCGGTGACAAAAAGTTTCACCTCAGCACTGACCGGTATTGCCCTGGATAAAGGTTACCTCTCAAGTCTTGACCAGAAAATGATAAATTTCTTTCCTGAAATTGCCGGCAAGGTTACTGACCCCCGGAAAGAGCAGATCAATATCAGACACCTGCTGCAGATGCGGGCGGGTTATCCGTGGGAAGAAACTGACCCGGTCCTGTGGGAAGGACTTCTGGCAGGTTATTATCCCCCCCTCATTGAGAAATTCCCGCTGGTTAATGATCCCGGAGCCGGATTTAATTACAGTAATCTAAGCTCAAACTGGCTGGGAATTATTTTATCAAGAACCGCTGAAATGAGCCTTAAAGAATTTGCCCGGAAGCATCTTTTTGAGCCGCTTCATATCGATGCAGGACAATGGGATACAGACGCAGAAGGACATAATAATGGATGCGGGAATCTTCATCTGACTGCAAGAGATATGGCAAAGTTCGGTCTGCTCTATCTTAATAAAGGAAAATTCGAAGGGAAGCAGATTGTTCCGGCTGACTGGGTGGAAGAGTCTTTACAAAACTATTCCTCCGATGCATGGACGACCAAACATAAACTGAACCGGGCTGGACGTTATTTTAAAAACCTGGGGTACGGCTACCAGTGGTGGTCTGCGCAAACCGGTGATTATCATGTTGATTTCGCATGGGGACACGGTGGCCAGCTTATTGTATTGCTTGATAAACTTAACCTGATCGTTGTTGTTAAATCCGATCCGTTTTTTTTACAGCATAACGACCATGCCTGGAGGCACGAAGAGGCCAATCTGAATCTGGCAGGACGATTCATTTTGTCGCTTTCAGATAAGGGTCAGATGCCGCCAAAAATCAGCATTCATGAAGCAGCCATAAAGGGAGATATGGATGCCATTCAACAATATATTAAAATCGGTGCAGACCTTGATGAAAAGGATGTGTACGGTTCCACACCCCTGATCATTGCAACCACATTCGGAAATACAGATGCCGCCATTCAACTGATTAATGCCGATGCTGATCTTAATGTAAAAAACAAGGAGGGATCAACGGCGCTGATTACGGCTGCATTTTTCTGCAGAACAGAAATTGTCAAGTCTCTGCTGGAAAAGGGAGCGGATATAAATCTCAGAAACGGCTCCGGAGCTTCAGCCCTGGATGTGGTTTCCGGTCCCTTTGAAAATATGGAAGGTATATATAAATATATAGGAAATTCGCTTGCTCCGCTGGGGTTAAGTCTGGATCTTGAAAGAATTAAAGTGACTCGTCCGCAGATTGCACGGATCCTTCTACAGTACCGACAATGATATTTTAATTATAGCTTTGTTCCAGTTGTTCCATTTTTTCACGGTGCTTGTCAAAGTCTATAAACCTTATCATTATCAGCATAAACAGTGCAAAAGGAATATATGCCGCTATTAAAATCTCCCACCCGAACAATTCTTTAAGCGGACCGATTAATCCTGCTCCCACTGCTATACCCAGATTTGAAACAGCCATGTAAAGAGTAAACTGGGTGGCGGCAATTTTTTTTGAACAGAGCTTCATTGCGCTTGCAAATATGGCGATGGTGTTAAAAGTAAGAAGAATATAGAAAGCAATAATGAATCCCACCAGAAACTGTTCATTTATCCACAAATTATTATAGTAGGAAAAAACTCCGGCTAATATCATCAGGCCGGCAACGTAAACAGACATCATCCTAACCTTGCCTAAAAAATCAGTCAGGGCCCCGCCAATAAACATTCCGGCAAGCCCGGAGACCAGGTTTGCCGCTGCAAACACCTGGGAATAATGCTCGTTTGTCCATCCTATCCGCTGGACTGTAAATATAGGCAGCATTGAATCGATAAGACCTTCCCCTATTGACGCGCTGAATGCAGCTACTCCCATTATAAGACTTACCGGCATAAAGAAAAATTTGAACAGACTTTTAAATATCGATTTAAAACTGTGCATCTGAAGGGCAGCAGCAGTATCGGATGGCATGCCTGTAGTCCATGGAAGCAATTTTTCGCCGGTGCGCTCTCTCAGGATCATTGGTACAAAGATTATTATTATTACGGACAGAGCAAAAAACAGCATAGTAAATGAAAATCCATGTACATTCAGCAACCAGCTTGCGGCAACAACGGTTAATGATTTACCCGCAACTTTCGATCCCCACATTACACCGTTTGCCCTGGCCTGCTGGTCTGAAGGCAGAATATCAACGGCCATGCCGTCAACAGCAATATCCTGGATGACTGTGAATAAATTGTTTACAAAGGAGAACGCAGTCAGCCAGAGCAGGTTGTTTAACGGATCTGTAATAAAAGACATGCACAGGAGGCTTAATATTATACCGGTCTGCCCGAGCAGGATCCATGCTCTTCTTCGTCCCATAGCCAGATATGTAAATCTGTCCATAAACGGAGCAAAAATTATCTTAAAGCTCCAGGGGAGTCCAATCACAGCTAAATAGGCCCCTATTTCACCCGGAGTTCTGGAATTCATTGCAAGCCAGGCCGGTATTGCATACCATAATACTCCTTGCGGAATTCCCTGTGCCACGTAAAGTATTGAGAATGTAATATACCTGAGCACGCTGCTTTCTGCTAACGGGGGCAAAGCAGCTGGCTTTATCTGTTCAGTTTTAGTCAGCAATAATTTAGTCGTTGGTTAAAAAATGAATGAGGTGCTATTAATTAGTTAAAACAATAATAATTATTATTTGATAAACGGCAAGTAATATTGGTCACCTCTTCAAATACTAATCTTTATCAGGTGAAGGGTGCGCTGCTGATCATCATTAAACGAGTTGTAAAATATCCCCATAATTAAATAATATGAATTGCTTCGCAATTGGCAATATTTTATGTTTAAATTATATGAATTATAAATTATATAAGATCACAAGAATTACAGGAATAGCAGTTCTGAGCGCATTCATATTTTCTTTCCTGCATTCAGAGATCGGTTTTCTGCACTTCGAAAATGAAAGTTATCACGACTCCCACGATCATTGTCTTATAGTTAACGGAACCACAACTCGGGATACGAAACTTGTGAGCGCTGATTTTTTAAAGCTCAAAGAAAATTCTCTGTTTGTTCCAAAGAATATTACCGGACAGGCACAGTATACCGCAGTTTATATTTCAGAAACAAGCCTCCTTCACAACGCAAATAAAAACAACAAGTTATACCTGAATAACAGAACTCTTCTGATTTAATACTTCCACTTACTACTTTAGCCGGCAAACCGGATCTCTGTCCCGATCACAATTTTTAGGAGAATTTATGAACAAGTATATCTTGTTTTCCGTATTTGCATTTTCATTACAGGTGCTTTACGGGCAAAATAATAATAAACTGTCGCTGGATGATGCAATCGAACTCTGCTTAACGCATAATCCGGAACTGATAGAAGCCAGGGGGAATGTAATTGCCGCCCGGGGAAGATACTTTCAGGAAATATCACTGCCTCAGCCGGAAATTGAATTAAGTCTGGAATTTACACCGGCCGGACAAAGCTTAAGCAATTACAGCGAAAGAACATTTGCCTTGTCACAGTCCTTTGAGTTTCCATCAACCTATTTTATAAGGGGAAGTAAATACTCAATAGAAGAGGATATCGCACTTCAGCACTGCCGGCTTAAAGAGAAAGAAATAACCGCAAAACTTAAAACGGTTTATTACAAAGTTCTTTCCAAACAACTGCTGGTTAAATATGCAGATGAGAATCTTTCATTAAGCGAGGACTTTTTTAAAAAAGCACAGATCAGATATAATGTCGGTGAAGTAACAAACCTTGAACAGCTTACCGCCAGAGTACAATTCAGTGAGGCGAAAAACAAGCTTGCCGCAACAGTTAATGAGCTGGAAACATCGATCACGGAGCTGAATTACATGCTAGGATACGGCGGCGGAAAATTTGTTTCGGATTATCAGCTTACAGATTCACTGGTTTACTCCTTATACAACCTAAGTCTGGATAATATTCTGTATACAGCCTCGGTATCTAGCCCCCGCATTAAAATTGCAGAGCTTTACAGCAGTATCGCATCGGCAGATAAAACAATAGCCTGGTCATCGCTGCTTCCAAATTTTAATTTTGCCTATTTCAGACAATCGCGGGATGGTGATAATGGTTTCTACGGAGCCTCATTCGGGGTATCGGTACCACTCTGGTTTTTATTCGATCAGCGGGGCCGCATAGAGGAGGCCGATGCAAATAAATCTGCAGCTGAAGCCAGGCTTGCCCAGGTAAATAATGAAATTGCNNGAAGAGGTTTACCGAACCGCTGCCAAAATCTATGATGCCGGAGAATTATCATACCTTGAATATGTACAGGCAAAGCAGCTGCTCCTGAATGCCCGGGAAAATTATACCGCTGCATTGTTTAATTATAATAAATCGGTTGCGGCACTTGAAGAAATTACAGGTAAAAGCCTCAATTTAATGGAGAATTTAAATCATGAATAAAAAACATTTTTTATTAGCCGCATTACTCTTTCTTATCGTATCTCTTGCCGGATGTGCAGAAGAATCTGCCGAACAGAAAGATCAGCATGAGGAAGAATCCGGCACTATTATAATGCTGTCCACGGAGGCGCTCGGGCAGATTAAATTAACTACATACACATCCTCATTGAAGCCAATCAGCGGATTTATTACAATCCCCGCAGAAGTAAAAACCAGACAGGATAATGAGGCTCATATCGGCTCGCTTATTCATGGCCGGGTACATCAGGTTTTTGCAAAAGTGGGCGACTATGTAAAATCGGGCCAGGTTTTAATGACCGTCGAGGGTCTGGAAATAGGCGAAATTAAGGCAGGGTATCTCAAAGCTAAAGCCGGTTATGAGTATGCAAAGGCAAATTATGAAAGACAGGTAAAGCTGAACGATGAAAATATCGGCTCCCGGAAATCACTGCTCGAAAGCCTCTCGGAATTCGAGAAGGCTTTAGCAGAATATCAGGGAGAGGACCGTAAAATTCATTCCGTCGGTCTTACCGATGAAGATGTTCTGAGTGAAAAGACCGGCGATGAACATAAATCAGGTACCCTTCCAATAAAATCGCTTATCGAGGGTTTTGTGGTTGAAAGAAATGTGGTGATAGGACAACAGGTGGACGCTTCCACTAGTGCATTTAAAATTATAAGCATCCGGAGTGTTTGGATCGACGGTCAGATTTATGAAAAAGACCTCAATACAATAAATACGGGATCAAAAGCAGTTTTCACTTCTGCTTCAACCAAAGATTACAGGATCGAAGGGAAAATAATTTATGTGGGCCTGACAGTAGACGATAATACCAGAACCATTCTTGTCCGGGGCGAGTTCGATAACCCCGGGAATAAACTCAAACCGCAGATGTTCGGGGAACTGCAAATACCCGCCGGCTCAAATATTAAAGCACTTATGGTCCCTGCCGGAGCACTGTTTACGGAGAATGGAGAACAATATTTATTTGTGCAGACCGGAAACGGCACTTTCGAAAAAAGAAATGTTACCGCCGGTGTTTCGCTGAATGATATGACTGAAATAAAAAAAGGATTGAGCGAGGGAGAAAAAGTGGTTACGGAAGGAGTGTTCTACCTGAAGAGCGAATTGCATAAGGATGAAATAGAGGGGCACGGACACTGATGCTTGAAAAAATAATTGCACTGACCTTAAAAAAGAGGGGACTAATACTGTTTGCTGCCCTGATTATAATAGCAGCTGGCGCCTTTTCATATCTTAACCTGCCGATAGATGCCTTTCCGGATGTTACCAATATTCAGGTTGAGATTGTAAGCCGCGCCGACGGATTATCCGCAGAAGAGATCGAAAGAAATGTAACTTATCCTGTGGAAACCGCAATGCGCGGCCTGCCGGATGTGGTGCAGATGCGCTCTGTTACTAAATTCGGCCTTTCCATTGTTACTATAATATTTAAAGATGATATAGATATTTATTTTGCAAGACAGCTGGTGTTCGAACGGCTGGCCGCTGCAAAGGAAAATGTGCCGTCTGGCGTGGAGATGGAAATGGGTCCCATCGCTACGGTAATGGGAGAAATTTACCAGTATACACTCGATGGAAATATTCCAAAGGATTCAGCAGCAAAAACAGCATATCTAACAAAACTCCGCACTATCCAGGAATGGATAATAACACCTCAGCTGAAAGGTGTTCCGGGAGTGAATGAGATAAATTCCTTCGGCGGCTTTTTCAAACAGTACCAGGTTATATTATCACCGGGCAGATTGTTGAAATATGACGTCTCTATTAAAGAGGTTTATTCCGCAATCGAGAATAACAACCAGAATGTGGGGGGGAATATACTTGAAAGGAATGCCGATCAGTATATAGTACGGGGGGTCGGTCTCATTAAAGATCTGCAGGATGTTGAAAATATAGTGCTGAAATCCTTTGACGGCACCCCGGTGTTTCTGAAGGATGTCGCACAGATCAGTACGGGAGAAGCAGCCCGCATGGGGGCGGCAGTGATAAACGGGATGGAAGAATGCGTCGGCGGAATAGTAATGATGCTGAGAGGTGAAAACAGCCGTGATGTGGTGGAACGTGTTAAAGCAAAAGTGGAGCAGATAAACAGTAACAATATTCTTCCTGATGGAATTAAAATTGTTCCCTTCTATGACAGAAGTGATATTGTAAAGGCAAGCGTCAGTACTGTGAGCACTGCATTGATCGAGGGAGCGGTGCTTGTTTTAATAGTGCTTTATCTCCTGCTGCGGAGCATGCGGGGCAGCATTGTAGTGTTGCTTGCACTTCCGCTGTCCATGCTTATGACATTCACCGCTATGAAGGCTGCCGGATTAAGCGCCAACCTGATGTCTCTGGGCGGACTGGCTATCTCTATTGGAATGATAATAGACGCAACAATAATACAGGTGGAAAACGTACAGCGCCACCTTAGCGGGAACGGAAACGGGAATTCAAAAGTAAATACTGTGCTTAAAGCGGTGCTGGAGGTACGCAAGCCCAGCATCTGGGGAGAACTTATAATTGCGGTTACATTTATTCCGATTCTATCCCTTGAAGGAATAGAAGGTAAGATGTTCACGCCACTGGCAAAAACAGTGGCAATAGCCCTGTTGTCTTCACTGATGCTTTCAATCTTTGTAATTCCGGTGCTCTGTTCATTGATTCTAAATTCCCGGCCGGAGAAGGAAAGCATAATAATTAAATATGCAAAACAGCTTTATAAACCCCTTCTTCAATTCGGAATAAAAAGAAAATTTACAATACTCGGCATCGGAACCATTTTTATGTTCACCGCTCTTTTCCTCGCAACGAGATTAGGCACCGAATTTATACCTATTATGGATGAAGGCGCTTTTGATATGGATGTTGCGCTGCTGCCGGGTGTTTCGCTTTCAAAGGCGGTGGAGGTTAATAAGCTTGCTGCCGGGAAAATGAAAAAGTTCGAGGAACTCGGTGTCATTGTTTCAAGAACAGGACAAACCGGTATTGCCCTGGATACCCGTGGAGTTGATAAAACAGGTTATGTCGGCGTGCTTAAACCAAGAAGCGAATGGAAACGGAATATAAGCCGCGAAGAACTTACGGACGAAATGCGAAGCCAGCTTGAATCAATACCGGGCATCGCCTTCGGATTCAGCCAGCCTATACAATGCAGGATAGATGAAATTGTAGCCGGAACCCGCGCACAACTTATAGTAAAGCTTTTCGGCGACAATATTGAAATTCTTAAAATCAGCGCTGACCGGATTGCAAAAACCCTGAGCAGGATAGAAGGTGTAACGGACCTTATGAAAGAAAAGGTATACGGTCAGCCTTACCTTACTGTCAATATTGACCGCTCAAAAATTGCGCGCTACGGACTAAATATAAGCGATGTGCAAAACGTAATAGAAATTGCGGTTGCGGGAAAATCTGCCTCAAAACTTTATGAAGAAAACAGAAGCTTTGATATAATGGTGCGACTGCCGGAGGATAAGAGAAACTCGATGGAAACAATCGAAAATATCCTGGTGCCTGCCGGCAGAGGTGTAAATATTCCGCTGGGACAACTGGCCCGGATAGAAATGTCGGAAGGTCCGATGCAGATAAGCCGTGAAGACGGCATCCGGCGTTTAGGAATAGAAATGAATATAAGCGGCAGGGATATCGGCAGTTTTGTTTCGGAAGCCAAACAGAAGATAAAAGAGAATGTTCAGCTGCCTGCAGGATACTATTTAACCTGGGGCGGGCAGTTTGAAAACCAGCAACGGGCAATGAATAAGCTGATGATAATCGGTCCTGCAGTAATAGGCCTTATAATGCTTCTGCTTTTTGTAACATTTAATTCCATAAGACTTACGCTGCTTGTAATCTCGACACTGCCCTTTGCACTGATAGGAGGAATTTTTTCGCTCTACATTTCCGGATTATATTTATCGGTGCCCGCCTCAATCGGTTTCATAGTTCTTTTCGGAGTAGCTGTGCTGAACGGGGTGGTGCTTGTTTCCCGTATAGCCCAGCTGCGCGGGGAAGGAGCGGGATTAATGGACGCTGTAATCGGTGGCTCTCTTGACAGACTTCGTCCTGTTTTAATGACGGCTTCCATTGCGGTATTCAGCTTAATACCAATGTTGTTCGCAAGCGGCACCGGATCAGAAATTCAAAAACCGCTGGCAGTAGTAGTCGTAGGCGGTCTGATTACTTCAACAATCCTTACGCTAATAATCATTCCATCTGTTTACAGCTGGTTTGAAAAAGGGGGAGTACAAAAAAAAGCCGAATAACTTCGAAATATTATTTTAACAAACCAGGGTCATTATTTATAAACAGCAAATAATGACCCCGACTATATTTCTCATTTTGCCGCGATATGCCTTACCTTGCGCTTACCTTGCGC
>DJMM01000096.1 GCA_002435365.1 Ignavibacteriales bacterium UBA6490 | reverse complement strand
ATTACCCTCGTAATTCTAATACAAGTAGCCTTGTCTTCGTCTATTTTCCCTAATAACCTGAAGATTTATAACGAAGAAAATTTAATTTGGAAAGAGGATTTTCAATCCGGTGAGCTGATTGACTGGGATATAATGGATGATCTGGAAAACGAAAAATCAAACTGGTATATTAAAGATGGCTACTTAATCCAGGATACAGATATCGGGGATAAATCTGAACTAACAGGAACTAATATTATTTACAATGGTTCCCAATGGGAAGATCATGTAATTCGGGTAAATCTCGTATGCACTGATGATGATTATATTGGAATATTATTCTGGTATCAGGATAATGATAACTATTACCGGCTGATACTCTCCAGTGAACAAAAGCAAATCAGGATTGACAAAAAATTCAGAGGTGATTTAAGTAACCTGGCTTTGATAAATGAGGAATGGGAATATACAAAATTCACAGCCACCATCTTCTTAAATAATGAAAAGATAAAAATATTTCTGAATGATAAACAGTACTTTGACCTGAATGTGAAACAATTTCAACCGGGGAAAGTAGGCTTCACTTCAATTTCAAACTTGGGGTCTTTTTTTGATGATATTGCTGTTTACTCAGATTACAAAATAAAATCGCAGGAAGCATTACTAAGTTTTACAAGGGGCCCATATTTACAAAATGTACTGGGAGACAGTGCTGTAATAATGTGGGATACTTCCCTGCCATCAAATTCAGTAGTCGAGTATGGAACAGGAATTGAACAGACGGATAGGTTTATTGACAATACACTTACAGTAAAGCATGAAATAAAACTGAAACTATTGGATCCTGGAACAGTTTATTATTACAGAATTAATTCCGCTGAGCTGACCAGTGATTGGTACTCTTTTAAAACTTCACCTAAGGAGAATAAACCCTTTAGCTTTATAGTATACGGCGACAATCAAATGAATTTTTTACGCCACAGCAAGATCGCGGAACAGTTTTCAAAGCATGAATTTGACTTTATTATAAGCTGTGGTGATGTTGTTCAAAATGGCAACCGCGATGACTGGGATGTGGAATTTTTTAATCCTCTGAAGAATATCCTGAGCACAAAAGCTATATATGCGGCTATCGGTAACCATGAGCTAAACTCAGAGAATTATTATAAAAATTTTTCAAATCCTGACTTGCATCATGAAAGTTATTATTCATTTAAATATGGCAACTCTTTTTTCATAATTGTTGATAATCCGAAAGCCGGTTATCCTGAAAAAGAATACTACACCGATTTTACATTTGGAAGTCCCCAGTATATTTGGCTGGAAAAGGAACTGTCTTCCGACATTGCCCAAAGAGCCGAGTGGCTGTTTGTTATAAATCATATTCCGGTTTATGTTAACGGATCCCAGGATTATTTCCCCCTTAATAAAGAATATTTGGTACCGCTTTTTGAAAAGTACGGAGTTGATTTTAGTTTTTCCGGCCACGTTCATGGATACGAGAGAAGCATTGTTAATGGAATTAATTATATAATTACGGCCGGCGGTGGCGGAGCTCAGAACAAAAAGAATGTTTCGGAGCTCAAACAAGCACCTTCTTTCAAACTAACGTATAACTTCTGCAGAATTGACATAGATGGAAACAATTTAACACTTTCTGTATTTAACGATGAAAATGAATTGATTGATGAATTAAAGCTGAAACCATGATTTTTTATGAATGAAAACGAGAGCTATAATAATCAATATAAAATCTAATTAGCATTAACAATCATTATGAAGGAGGGTAAAATGAACATACCTTATACAATTTTTGGATTCAGATCGAATCTGGTCAGAGTTTTCATCCTGACTCTGATACTGATGTTTTCGGCTGAATGTTTTGCTCAATCTGCCGGTAAGATCGTCGGTAAGGTTTCTGAAGCTACTTCGGGAACATCACTTCCGGGAGCAAATGTGATTATCGTTGGCACAACCACAGGTACGGCTGCAGATTTGCAGGGTAACTATACGATTTCAAGAGTAGCGCCTGGAACTTATATGGTTAGAGCCTCTTATCTGGGATATCAGGAAAAGGAACTTGAGGTTACTGTTCAGTCAAACAGAACGGTAGTTGTCGATTTCGCTCTTCAGGAATCAGTACCGCAATTAGATGCCGTACTGGTATATGGAGAGATGACAAGAGGACAGGCAAAATCTCTGAATGAACAGAAAAATTCTCCGAATATTAAAAACGTTGTTTCATCAGAACAATTTCTGCTGTTCCCTGACAGAAATGCTGCAGAAACAGCAGCCCGTATCCCCGGTATATCGGTTTCCTATGATCAGGGTGAAGGTGAGGTTATAACAATCCGTGGTATTGGTCCCGAATATAATTCACTTACTGTTAATGGCCAGCGAATCCCGGCTCCTGATCCTGACCTGGGAAGAGCCGTTGGCTTGGATTTGCTTAATCAGGATTTAATGGAAAATATTGTTGTTACCAAAGCTCTTACGCCTGATTTAGATGGTGATGCAATCGGCGGAAATGTGAACTTCCAGATGAAGCAGGCTCCGGATGCAGGAGTTTTTGTTCTAAATATGGGTGGTGGATATAATAACCAGCATACTTATTTCACGAAATATGGTAAAGATATTATTGATATCTCAACATATGGCGGAAAAAGATTTTTCGAAAACAAACTTGGGGTACTTGCAGCTGTCAGTTATTTTAAAACCAACCGGGGATCATTATTAAGACAAATTGAATATGAAGACCCTGCTGTAAATAAAGTTATTTTTGCGCAGCACTCAAATGATTATGACGTCCTGAGAGAAAGGTGGGGAGTTAACTTAAATACCGAATATAAGTTTGATCAGTTTAACAGATTATACTTAAACTTAAACCATAATCGCTACTTTGATCTGGAGATACGGAGACTTGTGGAATGGGTTATTGATGATGAGCAGGAAACAAAAGAGACAAGAAACCGCATCGAGGACCAATATTTATCAAGTGGTATGTTTGGCGGTTACCACGATCTTAACGGAATCAAAATCGATTATATTGCAAGTTATATAACTTCCAAAGAAGATATGCCCGACAGAACATATTTCAGGTTTCAGCGAGATTTTGATTTCACGGGCTTTACAAATGATGAGATTAAAGATTTTGGGGTAACTTCAGTATTTCCTAATATGGATAATCACAGACTTAACAGGATACGAGTGGATGATAATTTGAAAACGGATACAGATGGTTCCGGCATGTTCAATATCGAAATACCATATCAATTACTGGATAGAGCAAGTACCTTTAAAATTGGTGGCAAATTCCTGCATAAAAATGCCAAGTATGAAACACGTCGGCTTCAGTTAAGGAATTTCCCTGAAGCGCATACTATACCAGAAGGCGAGTTTGGATTTGAAGATGTTAGAGTCAGTCCTGATGACAAATCTTATCTGGGTGCAACCCGAGTGGAATACCTTGATCAGTCATCTAATAACTATGATGCCACTGAAACCATTTTAGCAGCTTATGGAATGACAAATCTAAACTTTACAGAAAAATTCAGCATCTTAGCCGGATTAAGATTTGAAAACACTAACAATAAGTATAAAACATTAGCTATTACATCTGTAAATCTTGAAGAATCAGATGCCAGCTATGCTAACCTTCTGCCATCTGCACACTTGACTTATCGTTTTAATAATGAAATGAACCTCAGATTTGCTTTTTCGACAGGTATTGCACGACCTGTTTACAGTGCGCTGGTGCCTTATGAGTTCAGGGATGATGATGAAAGAACGATCTCTAAGGGAAATCCGGAACTGGAGGCAACAAAATCGTATAATTTTGACTTAATGTTTGAACGTTATACCCCTTATCTAGGATTATTAAGTGCAGGCGTTTTTTACAAAAAAATGTCTGATATAATAGTGGGTACACAGGTAGCTCAAAATATTATTGTGAATGGTCAACCGGTTCAGTATGAAGTGAGTATGCCGATAAATGGTGATGATGATGCAACTGTTTACGGCGTGGAACTAGCTCTCAATCAAAGATTGAATTTTCTGAGCTCCTCTTTTCTGGACAATTTCAGTATTTATGCCAATTATACATATACCAAATCTGAATTCGAAGTTGGTGGAAGAACTGTTCCGCTTGGTTTCAGCCCTGAAAACATTCTTAACCTGGCTTTGATGTATGATAATTCAGCATTGGGATTATCGTTCGTTATATCAAATAATTTAAGAGACGATATTCTGATAGCAGTTGGAAGTAATGAGTATTCGGACGTATACTATAAAAAAGAATATCATCTTGATATTTCTGTCCGGCAGAAGTTAACGGAATATTTATCAGTATATCTGCAGCTTAATAATCTTACGGATCAGTTTGAAAATGAGGCTTTTGGTGATCCTTCAAAAGATTATTCGAAATGGACTCAATGGGCAAAATTCGGTCAGTACGGTACGCTCGGAGTATCTTTTAGAATGTAAGTGGTTTTTCATACTGTTTAAGCGGCAAACATTTGGTTTGCCGCTTAATTACAGCATAATTCAGTTATGCTGTAATGCCCGGAAGAACCATACAATGGCATAATTCTATTGTCATTACTCAATAATATGTTCTAATCTACAATTATAAAGGCCGAGTATAAAATGCCCAATAAGATTGTCAAATTCTTTGCCACTGGTGAGGACAAACCTCTCCTTACAGACGAAAATCGTATAAGAAAAATATACGAGAGCAAGCGATGGAGCATTTTTCTTTCTCTAATTTTCGGTTACGCCTTTTTCTATACATGCAGACTTGGTTTATCCGTAGCTAAAAAACCTTTGTTGGACGAAGGAGTTCTGTCTGTTTCAGAAATGGGAATTATAGGCTCTGTTTTATTATATGTTTATGCTGTAGGTAAATTTTTTAACGGAGTATTGTCAGACAGGGCCAACATAAAAAGATTCATGTCTATCGCCCTTTTATGTTCTGCAGTTGTAAATATCTTATTTGGCTTTGCAGATTTATTTATAATTTTTGTGATCCTGTGGGGATTGAATGGATGGTTTCAGTCAATTGGTTCTGCACCCAGCGTTGTTTCTATATGTCAATGGTTCAGTAATAAGGAGCGGGGTACAAGATATGGAATTTGGGCCGGCGCCCACAATATCGGTGAAGGTTTAACCTTTGTTGTAACTGCCTTCTTTGTGAGTTATTTTGGCTGGCAGGCCGGTTTTATAGGCCCTGGAATAATATGTATTTTTGTCGCTATTGTACTTTACAATACTCTGGCCGACCGCCCTCAAACATACGGACTTCCTCATGTTGCTGATTACAGAAAAGATTATTCAGCAGGTAAACCGATTGCCGAAAATATAGTAAAGTTACAGAAGCTGGCGCTAAAAAACCCTTACGTCTGGATACTTGGTTTTAGCAGTGCACTGATGTATGTAGCAAGATATGCAATAAACAACTGGGCCATTCTGTTTCTTCAGGAATCGAAACATTATGAACTGATAGAAGCCAGTTTTGTAATGAGTGCTTATCCCATAATGGGTTTTATCGGAGCTGCATTTTCCGGATTTTTCTCTGATAAAATGTTTAATTCGAGAAGAAATATTCCAACGCTGTTGTATGGGATAATTGAAACACTGGCCATTGTAATGCTTTATCTTATTCCTCCCGGAAATGTCTGGCTTGATACTATTGCTATGGGAATGTTCGGTTTCGGTATAGGAGGATTAATTGTATTCCTCGCCGGATTGATTGCAATTGATATCGTTTCCAAAGCTGCAGCCGGAACAGTAAAAGGTTTAATAGGATTATTTAGTTACATCGGTGCAGCAACTCAGGATTGGATTAGCGGTTTTCTGATAGAGAGCAGTAAAGTAGTCAGGGATGGCAAGGACATATACAGTTTTGACACGGCTTTTTATTTCTGGATCGGGGCATCTTTACTTTCAATAATATTAGCAAGTTTAGTTTGGAATGTTAAACCAAAAGAGTAATATTTATCGCGCTTTTAAATCACTTATCATCCTATGTATGTGGTTCCCAGCCTCATCTTTGGGTCAAAACTTGCCTGCCGGTGGAATTTGTGCCCACAGGGGTTATTCTGCCGGATTTCCTGAAAACACAAAAACAGCATTTGCGGCGGCAATCAAGGCAGGTGTTCAAATGGTTGAATTTGACGTAAGGTTGACGAAAGACGGAAAACTTGTAGTTATTCACAACGAAACCGTTGATAAAACTACAAACGGCAAAGGAAAAGTTTCAGAAATGACCTATAAGCAGATATCACAGCTTGATGCAGGCTCCTGGAAGAATAAAAAATTCAAAGGTGAAAAAATTCCGACATTTGAAGAAGTACTTGATATTTTACCTGATACTGTCTGGATGAATATTCACGTCAAGGATGATTCGGTAACTGCAAAATCTGTTGCTGTTGTACTGGACAAGAGAAATCAACTGAAGAATGCCGTACTTGCAGTGGATAATAAGTCAGCCGAGATAGTAAGAAAAGTTAATAAAAATATTAAAATTTGTTGTATGGAACGTGGTGACTCAAGTGAGGAATACGTGAAAAATGCAATAAGAATAAAAGCAGATTTTATCCAGCTGACTGTACGGGAATTGCCAAATCTGCAACCTGTTATAAGCGCATTGAAACAACATAATATTATAATTAATTTTTATTATGCGGATGATTCAAGCATGATGAAATTATTATTTGATGCAGGTGTGGATTTTGTGCTAAGCAATAATGTATCGCATTTAATTTCAGAAGCCAGAAAAACTGGCATTTTAAAATGATTTACCGGATTCAGTCAGTTATTTAATACAATCTTTAAAATGATAGGAAAAAAGATGAGGTTAAATTATAACAGCTTAATTTTAATTTTAATTTTGATATCGATAGCTTTTTTTCTTTCCATGAGCCTGAATGTTGAAAGATCTTTTAAAGAAGTCAGAAGTTTTAACATCCCGGAAGCTAGACAGGGTGTGGCAGTAGATGAAAATTATTTCTATGCAGTCGATACAAGGGGTATAGCAAAATATGATATTGCTTCAGGTAAATTGGTTAAAAAATGGGAGGAGAATAAAAACGGAAAGATTAAACATCTGGATAGCGGCGTAATAATTGACGGCAAATTATATTGTGCGCACTCCAACTACCCTGAGTTTCCAATGACAAGTTCAATTGAAATTTTCGATCCCGAAACATTAGACCATATTGAAACACATAGTTTTGGTATAAACTGGGGCTCTTGTACCTGGGTTGATAAACATGGCGGATATTGGTGGGCGGCTTTTGCTCATTATAATAAATGGAAGGATTCTACTAATACTGATGTCAGGTGGACGCGAGTTGTTAAATTTGATGATCATTGGAGAGCACTGGAATCCTGGATCTTTCCGGATGAAGTTCTGAACAAGTTTGAGAGTATGAGTAATTCAGGCGGAAGTTGGGGACCTGATGGATACTTGTATTGTACCGGGCATGATGCCCCGGAAGCATATGTCTTAAAACTTCCGGACCGGGGATCTATTTTAGAACTTGTCGATATTGTGCCTGTTAACTGTACCGGTCAGGGTATAGCCTGGGATCGTTCCAATAATAAATATTTCTATAGTATCCGGAAAAATGATCGAAAAGTTATAATATCAGAATTTATGTCAGACTAAACATTATCCGGTTAAGCTTCAGGAATCAGGTTATTCAGATTTGACTTAATCCCCCGTTCAATATTATATATGAAATGTATTTATAAAATATAATGTTCTAATTATTCTCCTGATCTGCAGAAGCACAACACAAAATACTGGTATCAGCTATTGCACTATAATTAGAAAAAATTAACAGTTCCTGAATCTGAGGAAACCCACGATGTACCAAACAAATTTTCTTATACTGATATTATTATTAAGTATTGTCTTTATCATTTTTATGACCGGTAAAATGAAAATGCACGCTTTTTTTGTGCTTATTCTGGCTGCTTTAGGTGTCGGAATTTCTGCCGGACTTGAACCTGCTCTGATAATTTCCTCTCTGAAACAGGGATTTGGAGATACACTGGGATCAATCGGAATTGTAATAGTTGTAGGTACCTCGTTGGGAGTAGTGCTCGAAAAAACCGGTGCTGCGTTGTCCATGGCAGATTTTATTTTAAAACGAGTTGGTGAAAAAAATTCCTCACTAGCTATGAGTATTACGGGTCTTATTTTCGGAATTCCGATCTTCTGTGATTCAGGATTCGTGGTACTGAGTCCTCTTAACAGATCGCTTGCGTTACGTTCCCGCACTTCAATAACTATAATGGCGGTTTCGCTCGCTTCAAGTCTTTTCACGATACATTGTTTAATTCCTCCTCATCCCGGAGCAACTGCTGCCGCAGGTATTTTAGGTGTTGATCTTGGAAAATTAATGCTGGCCGGAATATTAATCTCAATACCAACTGCTGTAATCGGATACTTATGGGCAAATACAATCGGGAGGAAATTTAATGATAATGGTTCTGACCTTAATTATCCAAATGAAGACTATACTGTAAATAATAACCTGCCTAATCCGTATCTTTCTTTTGTACCAATAATTTTCCCAATCATTCTTATAGCTCTAAAATCAATACTTTTGCTGTTTGTGGATGGATCGGATGGCGAATTTTTATTTAATACAATTATTTTTCTTGGTGATCCTTCAATTGCTCTGATGGTGGGCCTGGCAATTAGTCTTTCTCTGATATCCTCATGGGATAAGAATTTATTAGAAGATTGGTTAGATATGGGGGTAAAAAATGCTGGCAGTATCTTGGCAATTACTGCAGCAGGAGGCGCTTTTGGCTCTATACTTAAAGCAACCGGAATAGGAGTTTCGATAGGCAATATTCTTGCCCCGCTGAATTTGGGAATTTTACTGCCTTTTCTGATTGCCGCAGGATTGAAAACTGCCCAGGGTTCATCAACTGTGGCAATTATAACAACTTCTTCACTGATAGTGCCGTTGCTTCCTGAGCTGAATTTGAATCTTGATTGGGGTCCGGTTCTGACAGTATTGTCGATGGGTGCGGGTTCAATGGTGGTCTCTCATACCAACGACAGTTATTTCTGGGTGGTTACAAAATTTTCCGATATAAAAATGCAAACATCCTTAAAAGTTTTTACTACCGCAACATTATTAATGGGCCTTGGGGCGGAAATAATAATCTTTGGTTTGTCGTTTTTCCTGATCTGATAACAAAATAATCGTTTTCAAAAGACAATAATTATAATGTTACTGGGAAGAAACAAATCCCATAAATTTGCCAATTTAGGAGGACAACTAATTCCCGGGATAATATCTGTGAAGTGAATTCCGGATTTATATCCAGCTTAAGCCGACATTAATAATTCTTTCGAAATATTTACAACTGCGTCCCCGATTCGTCCCATGCATAAAAAGAAATCAGAATTGTTTACTCCTTACCGTACAATAAGTTTTTTTTAATTATTTCTTAATAAATTAAAAACTGTTGAGAGATTAGGCTGATAGGGAGATTTCTCCTCCCATATTTTATTTAAGGAGGATCATTTTCTTGGTTTCGCTGATTGAGCCTGATTTCAGCTGATAGAAATAAATTCCGCTCGGCAGTCCGCCTGAGGCGGATGCTGCATTCCACGTTAACTCATAAGTGCCGGTTTGTNNAATAGAAGTCGGATTTAGGTTTATAAGTTCCAATGTATTCGAGTTAAAATTAGTTACAGCTATTTTTTTATGTTTATAATTATAGCAAAGGTTCGAAGGGCCATTAAGTCCTTGCTTTAAGCGGGTTGGCGGATTTGTAAATGTTGAATCATAATAATAGACGGAGTTATCTGCCCATGTAGAAAAATAGACGTTTCCATTTTCATCCATTGCCAATCCATCGCAATTTCCGTGAATAGTTGAAACAATGTTTGTAACAGAAGAATCAGCAAGACTAACAGCTTGAATCGGAGAATTGCTATACCAGGAACAAACAAGCAAACGGTTATTTTTCTCATCAAATATTATATCCTGGGGACGGGATGAAAGATTGGTTGCAAATGTTGTTGCGGAATGACTAACTAAATTTATTTTAATAACTGAAGCCTGAAGTACATCAACCGTATAAAGATTATCTGAATTGTCTGAAGTTATTCCATCCATCTGGGAAGCAGAAGACACATTAACATAAAATACAGTATCTAGCGGATTAAAAAGATTCAATCCCAATATTGAAGTTCCATTCGATATATATATAGTGCTGTCTTTTATATAATTGCCAAAAGCATGTCCCAGGCCTGTTTTGAAAAAGGATTGATTACCTGCAGAATCTATTGATATTACATTTCCGTCTGTCCAGTTATTAATAATGTATCTGTTATTGAAAGAATCATAAGCCACACATTCTGGACCGTTAAGATAATTTTGTCCGATTAACAGTTGAACTGGAAGGAAGACCGGGAGTAAAATACTTGTTAATTTCGCTTTCATTATAATCTCCGGTAAAAAGAAAAGTTTTTATTGACACAATAAATTTTGCGAATTTATAATTACTGAAAGCTTGAAATTATTTAGTCGGTCAAAAAAACTAATTTCCTGAATTATAAACAGGACTAATGGCAGTTCACCCCTCTTTGTTATTAATCAGGCGGAAAGATTTTTAGGTAATTGAAAAAATTATATTCTTTTTAGTCCGAAAAAAATATATTATTCAAAGTGATTCAATTTGTATTTACTGAATAATCGTTTACACTTGGTAATTAGCAAATAATCAGTAATACCACAATACAAATCGAACTTCATTACTGCCGCCTGTCAAACAAGTTTTGATTATCATATTTATGCATAATAAATTAAAACAATATTTCTCTTCTTACTTAATAATAAACTAATAGGAAATTAGCAGATGAAAAGAGTAATATTTTGCTTAATAATGTGTTCGCTGAATCTTCAGGTTGTTCTATCACAGGATTCCGATAGATGGAATGGCACAACTGAACAAAAAGTGAGCGGCTTAATGACTATCTGGGCTCAAACAAAATTCAGCTTTCCTCATAGAGCCAGGCTTGATGAAATCAACTGGGACAGCACTGTACAAAGTTTTATTCCAAAAGCTATTGAAGCTGCTGACGTCAAAAGCTACTATAATATTTTACTTGAACTAACAGCACTTTTAAATGATTCTCATACTGAAGTTATACCTCCCTGGGGTAGATTTATGCCAGATTATGACATTCCTCCGATTGAAATAGGCTTAATTGATGAGAAGTTTTATATACTCAGGACAGGGAATACCGAGGAGATAAAAATACAGGAAATTGTTCCCGGACTAGAAATTTTAGAAGTGAATGACGGAATAACTGTCAAAAAATTCTTTGATGAGAATGTTCTTAAATATCACTCCAGAGGATCCCGCCAGGCTGATTATTCAGCTCTACTTTACTATTTGCTTTATGATCACAAAGATAAAAAGGCAAGGATTAAAGTTCGCGATCTTAACAATGAGATCAGAAATATAGAAATTAGCAGAAATGCAAATAGTGGTGAAGGCAAACCATTTTTATATAATTTTATTAAATACCTGTTTGCCGGCACCATTGAAAGCCGGATCCAGGCTGATAGTATAGTTTATATTAACCTGCCAAATTTCGAAAGTAATAACAAAAACGTTCGTGATGATTTTATCAAATTGATTGATGAACTGGATTTATCGGCCGTAAAAGGAATGATTATTGATTTGAGGTATAACATGGGCGGATCACATTCAATAATGCAACCGATCGTAAGCTGTTTAATTGATGAACCAGTAAAATCACCAACGAATCACTATTTCCACTATACCGCTGCAAATATACCCTGGCAAAAACCGGCGATAAGCTGGGATAAAAAAGAGCAGGTAATTATGCCCCGTGAGGGCAAGAGATACAACGGACCCATTGCTCTGCTTATAGGTCCTTACACTCATAGTTCAAGCGAAGATATGGTTATAGAGTTGAGTCAGAGGGAAAATTGTGTAACCATCGGAGAACCAACTTCGGGCGGCGCTGGTGGAAAGCTTTCTTTCCCGCTGCCAGGAGGCGGTAAATTTAATACGAGTACATTTAAAGCTACTTATCCTGATGGTAAAGAATATATGTTTAAAGGCATTCAGCCTGATATTTTAATTTATAAAACGTTAAGTGACGTAATAAAAGATCAGGATCCCGTTAAAGATAAAGCTCTGAAAGTTTTGAAGTCTCATTAAATATTACTTCCTGAAAGCATAAACTCCGGTCAGTAATAAGTGAAAGTTTAAACTATAAATTTGAATGGTGCTGGCTCTCAAAAAAATAGCATTTCTAAAAAATCTCTTCTTAATGGACGTATCGTATACTAATTTCCCTTTAATAATGCCTTATAATTGGACTCTTCCTCCGGGGATCCTCCGACTATCCTCCGGCTATCCCAGCCAAAATGCCGGACCAATGACGGAAGATGGGGCGATGAATGGCGGGTTTACAGGCTGATATGACTGCAATTTTAGTGTAATTTGTTGAAATATTTACCTTCACACTCGTTTTTTCAGTACATATAAAAATCTCCCTTCCACAGGGCATTTTTGATTTGCGTGGATACGGGACTCACTCCCCTGTCTCTATTTTTTTTAAGTTGACTTCCCGGATATATTTACCCTGCTCATCGCTATGTACATCTGAGGATTGATGATCCGAAGAAGTGAGAGACTGTACTGTTGGGGAGATTTCTCTCCCCACAGTTTATTTGAGAAGAATCATTTTCCTGGTTTCAATAAAACTTCCAGCCTTAAGTTGATAGAAATAAACTCCGCTCGGGAGTCCCATAACATTGAACTGTATCTCGTAGCCACCAGCTTGCATTTCTGAATCGACTAAAGTCTTTATTTCTTTGCCTAAGGCATTATATATTTTAAGAACGACATGAGATTTAAATGGTACTCCATAAGATACTGTAGTTGATGGATTAAATGGATTCGGATAATTCTGATTAAGAAAAAAGTAAACCGGTGCAAGATTCTCAATGATTATTTCACTGCTGTATTTATAACTTCCATCGAAATCAATCTGTTTTAATCTGTATAACAGCGAAGTTGCCATTATTCCGGTGATATTATCTGAGAATGAATATGCTCTTACCTCGGTGGTTGTACCGTTTCCTTTTTTGAAACCGATTACCACCCATTCACTTTGTTCTGCTTTATTTATTATCCTGCGTTCTATCTCGAATCCACGATTATTAACCTCTGTTGCGGTTGTCCAATTAAGCATTACTTCTCCGGCAATGCACTTTGCAGAAAAAGAAGTTAATTCGACAGGCATTGGGCTCGGCAGCCAGGGATAATAATCAACATAAGCGCTGACTGAATCACCGGTGCCGGGTCCGGCACCTCCTGGACCATTTATATTATCCCACCAATTATTTTTTGCGTTAACAGTAACCGAAGGATCTATATTATTAACTCCGAAACCCTTATTTCCGCATATATTATTTCCACTTATTAATGGAGTTGAGCCTTCTGCACAAAATATTCCGTCACCCTCATTTTCCAATATATAGTTGCTGTCAATAACCGACTGGTCCGACCAGCAGGACCATATACCAGCACCTCCCGAAGAATATATGGTGCCACTAATATTATACTCCACCCGGTTAAACCTGACCTTTGATGTACTTGTCTGCAATGCCAACCCCCCTCCTACTCCCCCGGCGGAGTTATAATTAACTATGTTTCCCAGGATGTGAGGCGCGCATTCTACATACACCAGTATACCTCCTCCACCAAGATCACATGAATTATTTGTAATCGTATTATCCTGTATGATTGGATTGGAGTTATAAACAACAAAGATACCGCCGCCGCCTGAATTCCCATTTGCCTGACAATCTGTAATCTGATTATTTTTTATTTGTGGTGAAGAACCATATGCCACACAAATGCCGCCGCCGCCAGCTGCATAAGAAATGTTGGCTTCAATGGTGTTATCTTCAATAACAGGAGACGAACCGCGATTACAGTTTATTCCACCGCCGGTACTATCTGCTTCATTACCGAAAATTAAATTATTTTTAATAACAGGATTGGAATTATCACGTATATACATTCCCCCGCCGTGATAGTCAGCAGTGTTATTGATAATAATATTTTTTGATATTGTGGGTATCGGACCATCGTGCATGCCAATTCCCCCGCCGCTAAGATGAGCAGTATTAAACCGGATAGTATCACTTTCCAGCAGAGATTGGTCCCCCAACCCGAATTCAATTCCCCCGCCGGTACTATCAGCAGTGTTATACTCGATCACATTATATTTAACAGTACAGGCAGATGCCTGAAAATACATACCACCTCCCCGATTCTGCGAGGTGTTAAATCTTACCAGGTTATTTGTGATAGTTGCTGAGCAGCCATCATGAATCAAAAGAGCTCCGCCACCGGTGGCTGCTGAATTATTCTCAAAAATATTATTGTGTATGACCGGATTAGAGTTTAAAGCACAGCTGAAGCCACCGCCGGCGCTTGCTGTAGCCTGGTTGGATTTAATGATATTGTCAACTATAACCGGCGAAGAATTATATCCTGCAGCAATTCCCCCGCCTCCTCCGAAATTAGCAACAGTTTCATAACCCACATTGTTTGTGATTATATTATTCTTTATTGTGGGCGATGAATAAGCAATACCGATTCCACCACCTACGTTCATATAGCCATTTTTTATCGTAAATCCGTCAATAACAGTAGTGTTGTCAGCACCGCTATTAATTGTAATCACTCTGGAAACAGCTCCACCATCAATAATGGTTACTACCGCACCGGAATCGCTCTTTAAATAAATGCTATGAGTTGCCGGCCATAATATATTCTCATAATAGGTGCCTGGTGCTACCAGAACGGTATCACCTGTTATGCAGGAATTTAGTGCTCCCTGAATAGTGGAATATGTACCGGGAACCTGACGTACGGTTGGGAGGTTTATTTGTGCCGCAAGAAGAAATATAATGAAAGTTAAAAATCGTTTCATAACAGCCTCCTTATTTTTGTTATAAATAATTTTACCGGAAAAGCCCGGGCTTAATATTTATTACTTGAGTCAAATGAAATACCACACTTGGTTTGGAATTTTCAACAGGGGTTAACTCTTTTAGAAAAAAGCAATTATGAATTATTTATCTGATTTGGAAAATATTCAGCAAGGAGCTGCAAATTACGACGGATTTCGTCGAAGTGTTAAGTCCTTGTAAATAATACAGTTAGTTCGACTCATCAGGTAGGAAAAATAAATTATCACGGTTTTCTGATCCCCAGCTTTTCCATTCTGTATCGCATGGCCCTTTCTGAAATTTTTAAAGATCTTGCTGCTTTGGACTGGTTCCAGCCGTTATCAGCCAAAACCTTTGTTATCAGTTCCTTTTCATATTCTTCAATACTTTTTTTCAGAGGCTTTGTTAATGGTCTGAGCGGTTCACCTGCGGTTAATTTCTTATACTCATTCATATACTCTTTGGGTATATTCTTGGTATCGATGGTTTTCTTTTTTTCCGGGGTAAGTGTGACAATTCTTTCTATAAAATTTTCAAGCTCCCTTATATTTCCTTCCCAGTATCTGCTCTGGAGATATTTAATAACCGGTAGATTAAATGATTCAATTTTTTTATTCTGCTCTTTCGCAAATCTATTTAAAAAATGATTAGCAAGTAATGAAATATCCTCTTTTCTTTCATTCAAGGTAGGAACCTGGATAGGATAAACGTGCAATCTGTAATACAGATCCTCCCTGAATTTTTTCTGATCTACCAGATCCCTTAAGGGCGGGCTTGATGCAGCAATTATTCTCACATCAACTTTAATGGTTTGATTACTGCCTATTACACGGATTTCATTTTCCTGCAGGACTCTTAACAACTTTGATTGCATATCAAAAGGGAGATTTGAAATTTCGTCCATAAACAAAGTTCCTTTATGGGCTTCTTCAAACAAGCCTTTTCTGTCCTGGGATGCACCGGTATAGGCACCCTTAACATGGCCAAAAAACTCACTTTCAATCAGATGTTCAGGAATGGCTCCGCAATCTACCGCAATAAATGGATAGTTCTTTCTTGAACTTAATTTATGGATTGCTCTGGCAATCAGTTCCTTTCCGGTTCCGCTNNGAGAAAAGAACCGACTGTGTAGCCGGCAATTCAAAAAAATCCGATATCCTCTGCAGGTTACTGAGATAGGGAGCTACAACTACACCGAAATGATTCAGGAATAAGAGATCCTGCTCATTATAAAGATTATTCCGGTTTTCGCTCAAGACCAGTATATATCCAATTGCTAGTCCTTCGCTGTATAGAGCGGTACAGATAACTGACTTTACAGTGGTATCCCGGAAAATATTTTTACTGAATCGATTATCTGTACTGAGATCATTAGTAATAAAAGGCTGTTTGTTCTTATTAACCCAGCCGATTACATTCGTTTGTATAAAGTGGTGAGTTTCCTTTACATGATCTTTGCCGTTTCTTAATATTGTTTTTATGGTATTGTCTGTCTTCGGATTTATCATCACTATCGATGCAACCTCCGCATCAAACAACGAAAGTGCATGGGCAGCTACAACACGTAATACCTCTTCATACTCATTTTGCCTACCCAGACTGGATGCTAATTCAATAAGGCTTTCATATCTCTGAATATTTTGATCAGCCATGTTTATCCTGCTAAGATTTTTGTTATTACATTAACAGTATTCCTGGCTCCATTCAGAGGCAAAACCGGATAATTCACTT